>NZ_JBGCUM010000118.1:0-3119 GCF_054177665.1 Roseateles sp. P5_E8
CTGATAAGAGTACGGATCGATTCCAGGATCCCAAAAGCGGCCACTTGCGAGACGAATATTCATAGAGCGGCTCAACGTTGGAGTTCAGCGGGCGGCGAAGCCGTCCGCTGCAATGACAAGTTAGAACTCAGATTCATGCGATAGCCCATGAAAGCCCTTTGGTTGCATGCTCTGGATCGCCCCAGGGAGCCGCCCACTCGACGAACTGAATTTTCGCGTCGCGTGGCTCAAGCGCAGCCACAACCTGAAATGCCGCGGACTGCGTGACTTGAGCGAGAAAGCGGGCCGACTGTTCTTTGGCCCAAACGTCGAAGACCACGGCAGCCGGCTTTAACTGAAAGACCTCAAGAGTCGGGCTGAATGAAACAAGCAGACCGAGTTTGTGTGCCGGCAACCAAGGTTCGTAGTCAGCATTGGGCGATGTTGCCGAGCGAAGGATGCGGTTGATCCCGAATTCGTATTGCGCGCCTCTACCGCGATCCATAAGTTCGAAGTACGCAACGAGTCCGTCACCTTGGTCTGACCGCAAGCCTTCGAATTCCGTACCGCTCCAAAACTCAACGGCAGTCCGCAATGCCTTCTCGGCGGAAAGCTCCTTGAGCAACTGGCCGCTTGCGCGCAATTGCTTGCGGAACAGCGCTTCAGATTGAGAGGGGTGCATGCGCTGAGTTCTAACGTGAAGGTGAGCGGACGCCGAAGGCGGTCCGCTCCAACGGCAGGTTGAGCAGCACCGCCCGTCGCGCGCCCGCGGCTAACGCCATGCTAGGCCGCATCACGCAACCCCCGAATCTCGAACTGCTTGAACCCACCGGTCGGCTGATTGAAGAAGGAGACGTACTCGACGCCCAACGCCTCCAATTCAACCAACGCCGCTTGAAAGACGGCACACCTAGTCGGAATCTGAATGGCTTGGCTTGACGGCGAGTGCGGTGCGTCAACCATGAGCGTTACCTCCCTTCCTTCGACCCACGAGGAAAGAGATGCCGCGTACTTTGAACCTTCTGCGATGTCGAATCGATACGACTGGCCCGATTTGGCGAACGTATAGATGGCCCCGGCGCTCTCGTCGAAGCCATCAACTTCCTCGGTGTGGCCTGGATAGGGTGCGCGCAATGTTTCCACGTGCTGCTCAACGTTGAAGCTGAGCCGCGAGCGACGGCCTGCCGACGCGAGTCGGCTCGAGCGACAGGTTAGGTTGCTGTTGTGCACCTAGCTGTCCAAGTCGTGTTCGTGGCTGTTGTTCCATATCTTGTGCTCGGTTAGTTCTACCGCCCGTAAGTGCACCTTCCAGAAGGCGCCTGGCTCAGTTGGCCAAGAAGCGTCATATGGGGTGACAAACCCATGGACCACAACCAACTTCCCATCTAGCCGGCCCAGTACGTCCCGATTGAAACTGAAAGCACCTTCCCCCGTGTGCAACCAGATCTGGTCGAAGGGTTCATGACTGCGTTCTGACTTTGGCCAGTGCTCGATCAAAACGTTGGCGTCGGAGCACCTAAGCACGCCGCGCAGAAAGACATCGGCGTTCATCAGCGATTCCGCGTCGCGTATCAACTCGTTCGCGCTTAGCAACTGCATCGATGGGAACCTAACGTGCAAGCTCAGCGGGCGGCGAAGCCGTCCGCTGCAGTGACCGGTTAGAGCGCTTCATTGAACACTCCAGACCAAAGAAGCTTAAGCATGGCAGTACGGGAGCGTGGGGAACAGCTGAATGGCATCTCCACCCGAGCAAAAGCTTGCGCAAGCTCGCTATCTGACGCAGAAACCGCTGTCTGCAAAACTTTGCGAAGTGATTGCCTGGAAATGCCATTCAAGTTCCGGAAGCCTGGAAGCACCGCGATCTCAACTGCCTGCCTGAACTGCGCGGGCTCGTTGGGATCGAGCAAAGAGAGCTTGGCGCAGCATTCTTCATCGAGGTACTCGACGTCGAAGTATTTGAGCCAAGAAATCAGTGCTTCGTGCGGTACAGGCATGTGCTCGGCGGGTAGGCGCTCTAACGTGAAGGTGAGCGGACGCCGAAGGCGGTCCGCTCCAATGGCAGGTTATGGCGCATTGGAGTTCTCCCAGCAGACAAACGTAGCATTTCCAGTCGATCCCATCGCTTCAATAAATGCCTCGTTCCGAAAACCCGGCAATGTCTGAAGTCGCTTCAACAACTCCCCCGCGCCTTGCGCTCCTTGTGGGATCGCACAGCCGCCAGACTGGCTTTTCAATATCCAGAAGACATCTTCGCTCCAAGGGCCACCACCAGTTGTGACTACCGCCACAGACTGAAGCTCATCCCAGCGAACAACTTCCGCCTCACCATTGGACATAGTTCGAACGACCTTCTCCTCATCGAAGACCACGGCGCGTGGAACGCGGCGGAGCAATCGTCGAGCCAACTCAATGAAACTCATGCGCCATAACGTTGGCGCTCAGCGGGCGGCGAAGCCGTCCGCTGGAGCAAGAGGTTGGGCAGCGCGTAGCCGTGTCATTTCCGGTCACCTTGCCAATGCATAGAGTCTCTGAATTGCCTTTCGCGCGCACGTGTGCGGACTAGCTGGCAGCGAATGTACTCAGATTGGTAGGCGGAGCCCCCGCGCACCGAATCGGCTTCGAAACTGCAATCGCTATCCCGAAAGGAAAGCCAAGCTTTTTGGGCCTTGACTAACAGCGCTTGCGATTCTGGGTCGAGGGACTTTCGAAGTGACGCGTATGTCGCATTCAACTTCTTGTCGGCAGCGCTGAGCGCACCCGCCATGCATTCGCGGTGCTCAATGTCGCCTTGCACTTCACTACAGTCTGCCGCCACCGCAGAGCCTGCGCTGAAAGCCGCTAGTAAAAGAAGATGTCGCATCTCTAGTCTGCCCAACGTCGGAGTTGTGGGGCGGCGTAGCCGTCCCACACGAATGACAAGTTAGAGCGCAGGGTTCTCACCACGGCACTCCCTCCAGCAGAGCTGCACTACCGCCAATCCAACTCAGCCCGCGCAAGGGATGCTCACACAAGACCTGACGTTGCCGGATAAGCCGACGCGCTTCAACGGCAGCGAGGGGCTCTCCTGTGTCGTCCTCCCCAGCGCCAGCGGCAACGCGCAAGGACTGGCCTTCAGCCTCGCTAAGGTGACACCAATAGAG
>NZ_JBGCUM010000119.1:0-3119 GCF_054177665.1 Roseateles sp. P5_E8
ATCCAGCGGGCCCTGGCGGCGCAGGCCCACGGTGGACCAGCCACCGCCGCTGACGGGCAGGCCGGCGCGCAGCGCGCCGGCAAAGTCGGCCGGCAGCGGCGGCGGGCTGCCGGCGGCGGCCTGGGCCAGCAGCAGCAGCACGACGGCGCCGGTGCAGGCGTCGGCGCCGGTGTTCTGCACCTGCACATGCACGCGGTTGAGCACGCCCGAGGCGTGCGTGGCGACCTGCGCGCTGCGGTCCGTCAGCGCCGCAAAGCCGATATGGTCCAGGCCCAGATTGGGTGACGACTGGTAGGCGCCGGCCACCGGTGCGTCGACGACGATGTCCGGGCTGGCGGCGGCGGCCACCGCGTTGCCGAGGTGGTCGCGCCGGTTGGCATAGGTGGTGGCGGCCAGGCCGCGGTCCAGCAGCGTGTCGCGCACCAGCAGGCGCACGCGCGCCACCGGGCCCGGCGGCAGCTGGCGCTCATAGGTGCCCCGGCCGTGGGTGGACACGCGCAGCGTGTTGCCGGGCAGGGCCTCCAGGTCCAGCAGCGGCGCATCGGGCAGGCCGTCGCCGGCCGGGTTCCAGGTGGCGCCCAGGTCGGTGCTGCGCCACAGGCCGATGTCGGCCGCCACATAAAGGTCGCCGGCCACGCTGGCAATGGCGTTGTGGTTGACGTCCAGCAGGCTGTGCAGGGCGTCGCCGGCGCGCAGCGTCCAGGTGGTGGCGGTGACATTGCCGGCGCCGTCCAGCGTGAACGTGCAGCGCCACACGCGCTGGCGTGCGGCCGTGCCGCCGACGCAGGCGTAGAAGGTGGTGGCGCTGCCCGCCGGGTCGCGGCACAGGCCGGTGACGGCCGGTGCCGGCGGCTTGACGGTGCCCACGTCGGGCGGCACGGGCAGCGGCCACACGCCTTGCGCCAGCCGCTGCGGGCCGCGCCAGGCGCCGCCGTTGCGTTCATACAGGAAGCATTCGCCCTGGTTGGTGCCGGCGACGATGCGGTCGTGGCTGAGGAACAGGATGGCGACGATGACCTGGGTCACGACAAAAGAACCCGCTGGCGTGCGAGTCGCGAACGCGTCGGCCGCCGTGTTGCTCGGCAGCGATACCCAGTCGCCCAGGGTGCTGGCTCCTAACGGTGTGCCGCCGAAGGCATCGGTCAGCCACAGGCGGTTGCCGCCGACGGCCACACGGTTGGCCTGTGCGACTTTGGCGATGTCGGTCTCGGGCGGCGAGCCAACCATGGGCACGTAGAACGCGAAGTTGGCCGAGACGTCGTTGACGTCGATCTCCGTCGCGGCACCCGTGCCGCTGGCCGCAAAGCGATACAGCGTGCGGTCCGTGTAGCTGATGAGCACGCGCGGCGCCACGCCGTTGAGCACATCGCCCCAGTGCCACACCGCCGACCCGCTGTCGCCCTGCAGCACCATGCGCCAGCCCGGCGTGCCCAGGCCCAGCGCGGCGCCGTTGTCCTGCGTGGACAGCAGCAGCAGCGCCGGCTCGGCGGGGTGGGAGTCGACGCTGTTGCCAGACAGCGTGTTGAGCCCGCGGTTCAGCGCCACGAAGCGCGCGCCGGGCTGGTCCCAGCCGTCGCAGCGGAACAGGCCGCCGTCGTTGCCGGTCCAGAGCTGGTTGCGGTCGCCCGGGGTGAAGACGAGGCGGTGCACGTCGGCATGGGCACGCGCGCCGATGTAGGTGGCGGCCAGCGTCCAGTTGGCGCCGTTGGGTGCAACCGTGCAGGCCCAGATCGACGAGAACCAGTTGCCCGTGGGCGGGGGCGCGAGCGCGTCGGCATCGGCCTTCACCGTGGCGCCGCCCAGCACGATGGCGTTGACGTTGCCGGGGTCCACCGCCAGCGCCAGGTCGTACCAGCCCTGGGTGCCGATCCAGGTGTTGCCATACAGGTCCACCGGCATCGGGCCTATCGTGCCCCAGCGCGCCGGGCCGGCGTCCCAGCGGAAGGCGGCGCCGTTGCGGCGGATCAGGTAGAGGACGCTGGGGTCGTCCTCCTTGGTGGCGATGGTGCAGCGCTGGCCGGCCACCACGCCGCCCGGCAGCGCCGCCAGCGGCATGAACACCGGCTGGCCGGCCGTGAACGTCGCGTCGCCGCTGGTGAGGCTGTAGACCTGGCCGCCATCGGTCACTGCAAAGAAGGTCGTGATGCCGCCGGTGGCCGCCAGTGCCACGCCGGTGACGCGCAGGTTGTCGCTCGCGGCCGTCGCCGCGCCGCCCACCACCGTGGTGGCGAACCACAGCCGCCGCCAGCGAAAGCCACCTTCGCCATCGGCCTCGCGCAGGAAGGCGCCGGCCGACGTGGCCGCCAGCGCGCGCTCGGGCGCATCGGGGTCCACCACCACGCCGTAGCAGCCGGCACCTTGCAACAGCGCACCGGTCTGCAGCGCTGCGGCCGGCGGGATCACGGCCGGCAGCACCACCGGCCCGGTGAAGACGGTGTCCTCGCGCAGCCAGTTGCGGCCGCCGTCCAGCGACACCAGCAGGCCGATGCCGAAGTAGGCGTCCAGGTTGCCGAAGGGCTCGCCGGTGCCGACGAAGACGCGCTCGGGGTGGTCGGGGTGGATGGCCACCGCCGGACAGGCCAGCGTGGTGCTGCTCAGCACCGCCGGGTCGAGGTCGAAGGCCTCCATGCAGGAGCGCCAGCTCGCACCGGCATCGTCGCTGCGCCAGACGCCGCCGTTGGCGGTGCCGATGTAGACCCGGTCGCCATGGCGCGACACCGCCACGCCCGGCGTGCGCCCGGCCACCGGCGGGCCGCCCTGGGCCAGGCCGTTGAGCATGGGCGCCGGGCCGATGGGCAGGAAGCGGCCGGGCGTGATGGTCGGGCCGCTGGCCGCCACYGGCACCAGCGCGTCCACCGTGATGTGGCGCAGCGCCACCTGCCGCAGCGCATCGGCCGCGGCGCTGGCGTCGCTCTCGTCGCTGATGAGCGGGTCGTCGGCGTGGTGCACGGCGATGAACAGCGTGTGCGCGCCCAGCCCCGGCAGCAGCGTCGACGGCAGCGCCACGGTGGCCACCTGCGGGTGGCCGGGTCGCAGGTCGGACACGGTGCTGAAGCCCACCGTGCGCCAGCCGCCGGCGCCCACCGGCTGGCCGCGCCGCAGCTGTGCCGCCCAGCCCA
>NZ_JBGCUM010000120.1:0-3081 GCF_054177665.1 Roseateles sp. P5_E8
CGCCGCGCGCCGCGGCCTGCGCCTGGCGGCCGAGCTGCCCGAGCTGCCACGCGGTCTGGTGCAACTGGCCCCGGCGGCCGCCCGGTTGCTGGATGAGCTGGCCCAGCGCCGCTATTTCGTCGACCTGAGCGTGAACCAGACCGATGGCGACGCCTGGCGGCTGCACGACCTGCTGCGCGACGGCCTGCGCGAGCGCAACCGCATGCTGGAGACGCCCGACGACCTGGCCGCCGCCCGGCGCGACTGCGCGGCCTGGGTGCGTGAGCGCCAGCCCGACATCGCGATGAACCTGCTCGTGGCCGCCGGCGACGAGCCCGCCGCGCTGGCGCTGCTGGCCGACGAGGGCCGGCGCTGGCTGGCGCAAGGCCGGCATCGCCAGGTGTTGTCGTGGCTGGACTCGCTGCCTGGCGAGGCGGGACCGGCCCGTGCGCTGTGGCGTGCCGAGGCGCTGCTGCCGCTGGCACCGGAGGACGCGCGGCCGCTGTTCGCGCTCAGCCGCGCCGCCTTCGTCACCGCCGGCAATGCCGAGGACGCCTGCCGCGCCTGGTGCGGCGAGGTGGCCAGCTACGTCGTGCAATGGGGCGCCGTGCAAGGCCTGGCCGAGCTGGTGGACGAGCTGGAGAGTTTGCAGGAAGCGCTCGGCGAGCCGCCTGGCGAATGGCGCTTCCGCTGCGCGGCCGACGCGCTGACCGCGCTGATGTACGGCCGCGCCGAAGACCCTCGTCTGGCTCGCTACGCGCAGGCCACGGCGCTGGCTGTGGAGCAGGCGCCCGACGCCGCCAGCCGCGTCACGGCGGCGGCGCAGTTGCTGATCTACCGGCTATGGTGGGCGGGCGACTTCCCCGGTGGCCGCGCGCTGTATGACGCCTTCGACGCCGAGGTCGAGCGTGGCGGCGCGGACCTGCCGCCGCTGGCGCGGCTGATCTGGTGGTCCAACGCAGCCATCGTCGACTGGCAGTGCGGCGACCCGGCGCGCTGCCACGCCAAGGTGGAGCAGGGCCTGGCGCTGGCCGAGGCGAGCGGCATCCATGTGCGCGACTTCTTTCTGCTGACGCAGGGCATCTTTTGCGCGCTGTCTCAGGAGGATTGGCCGCGCGCCGAAGGCTATCTGGCGCGGCTGGCGCTGACCGAGCGCGGCCACAAGCGGCTGGACAGTATGGTCCACCACTTCTTCCGCAGCTGGTATGCGCTCAGCCGGGGCGACGCCGCGCTGGCGCTGGCCCATGCGCGCACCGCCTGGCCGCTGGCCGAGAGCCTGGGCTCGCTGTTCCACAAGGTCATCGTGCTGTCGGCGCTGGCACCGGCCTGCCTGCACGCCGGCGACCTGGCCGGCGCTGAAGAGGCCTACCGCGCCCAGCTGGCGCTGGCCAAGGGCAGCGGCAACCTGACCTTTGCCTACATCGCCTTTTGCGCCGGTGCCGAGATCGCGCTGCAGCAGGGCGACGAGGCCGGCCTGGCCAAGCAGGTCGAGCGCATGCTGAGGGTCAAGCAGCTGGGTGGCTTCCACAGTGACTGCGGCTGGCGCAGCCCGATGCGCGCGCGGCTGCTGGCCTTTGCGCTTGAACGCAACATCGTGCCGGACGTGGCGCGGCAATGGATTCGCGAGAAGCGCCTGCCAGCGCCGGCGGGCTACGTGGGGGCCGAGTGGCCGATGCCCGTGCGCATCCGCGCGCTCGGCGCGCTGGAGGTCGAGGTGGACGACCCCACCGCCGCCCCGCCGGGCGGCGTCAAGCCGCCGACCAAGCTGCGCGATCTGCTGGCCATCCTCGTCGTGCGCCGCCGCCACGGGGCGACGCAGGCCGAACTGTCTGACTGGCTGTGGCCCGACACCGATGGTGACAAGGCCGCCGCGTCGCTGAAGGTGGCCGTGCACCGCTTGCGCGCCTGGCTGGGCCATGACAGCGTGCTGCTGCGCAACGGCGTGCTGGCGCTCAACGAGCTGTGCGTCAGCTGCGATCTCTGGGCCTGCCTGGACCAGTCGCCCCAGGGCCTGGCCGCGCTGGCCAGCGTGCTGCTGGCCGGCTGCCAGGCGCCGCCGGTGCAGCAGTTGCGCGAGCGCCTGAGCGCCAGGCGCTGAAGGCCGCGTCCCCAGTTCTCTGGACACGGCCCCTGCTCCTGAGGGGTGGCGGCTTTACCGATCGGTAACCGGTACCTGCCTAACGTGCCCCCATGGCGCCGGCGGTTCGGCGTATGGAGCGTGGGATGAACGACAAGAAGACTTTGTGGCGCTGCACCGGCGTGATGGCCGGCGCTTTGCTGGCCCTGGCGGCGAGCGCGCCGGCCAGCGCCGTGACGGTGACCTGGTACGTGCAAGGGCACATGAACGCCGTCACCCCGGACACACCGGCCGACCTGGGCAGCCTGGCGCCGGCGGGGGCGGTCTTCCAGGCCAGCTTCACCTTCGACACGGTGATCTCGTCCAGCCCGATCGCCATCATCTCGGGCGTTCGGACGGACTACGTCAGCAGCGCCGCCCAGGGCAGCACCAGCCTGGACGTGGCCGGCCAGCATTTCGCCGGCACGGGCAGCCGCATCATCGAGTACGCCGACTGGAACGGCCAGCAGCTGACGCTCAACGGCGGCGCCGTGGCCGGCCCGGTGCCGAGCGCCTACAACTGGGGCGCACTGGACGTGCTGACCCTCAGCCACCGCGGCCCGGGCGACGCCTCACCGGCCGACAAATACCCGTGGTTTTCGCTCAACGGGCCCCAGGGGCAGTTCAAGATCATTGGCAGCAGCACGCCGCCCGACTTGAGCAAGGGCGATGCCTCGGCCTTGATGGACTTGTTCTTCTACAGCTCGGTCACGTCGACCTATTACCACCGCCAGGGCACCATCGAGGCCATACAGACCATGCCCTTCGCCGCCAGCGTGCCCGAGCCGGCCACCTGGGGGCTGATGCTGGCCGGGCTGGCCGCCGTCGGCCTGCGTCGCCGCGCGCGCTAGAACGACACCGGCTGGGGCAGGGCCTTGCTCCAGTAGAAGATGTCCCAGCCGGCGCGCAGGCCGCCGGTGGTGAAGGGGTCGGTGGCGATCAGTGCCTCGACGGCGGCGCGGTCGGCTGCGCGCACGACCCACAGC
>NZ_JBGCUM010000013.1:0-129512 GCF_054177665.1 Roseateles sp. P5_E8
GCCGTGAACTGCAGGCGCGAGAACTTCAGGCCCAGGGAGATGGCCAGCGCGTGGGCCAACGTTGTCTTGCCAACGCCGGGCAGGTCCTCGATGAGCAGATGGCCACCGGCGATCAGGCAGGCCAGCGAGTCGGCGATCTGGGCCGGCTTGCCCTTGATGACCGTGCTAATCTGGTTTTGCAGGGCTTGCAGTTGCCCTGCGAGGGTTCGTGGTTGCGTCATGGCCCTGACCATATCAAGAGACATCGGCACATGCCCACTGCCTATTTCAATCCCCCCGAGTGCCGCCGCCATGACATGGGCGAAGGCCACCCCGAATGCCCCGAGCGTCTGGCCGCCATCGACGACTGGCTGATTGCCTCCGGCGTGGCGCCGGCGCTGGAACACTTCGACGCCAAGCCCGTGGACTTGGCGGACGTGGAGCGCGCTCACACCCACGGTTATGTTTCCGAGATCGGCCGGCTGCTGCGCGACTGCGCCGAGAAGGGCCAGCGCTGCGCGGTGGACCCCGACACCTCGGCCAACGCCCACACCTGGGCCGCCGTGCTGGCCGGCGCCGGCGCGGCCGTGCAGGCCACCGACCTCGTCATCGACGGCCGCGCCGACAACGCCTTCTGCTCCGTGCGTCCGCCCGGCCACCACGCCACGCGCGACCAGAGCATGGGCTTCTGCTTCTTCAACAACGTGGCCATCGCGGCGCGGCATGCGCTGGACGTGCGTGGGCTGGAGCGCGTGGCCATCGTCGACTTCGACGTCCACCACGGCAACGGCACCGAGGACATCATTGCCGGCGACGACCGCGTGCTGATGGTCAGCCTCTTCCAGCACCCGCTCTACCCCTACAGCGGCGCCGTGCCCAAGGGCACCAACATGGTCAACGTGCCGCTGCCGGCCTACACGCGCGGGCCCGAGGTGCGCGAGATGGTCGAGGCCATGTGGCTGCCGGCGCTGGAGCGCTTCAAGCCGCAGATGGTCTTCATCTCCGCCGGCTTCGACGCCCACCGCGACGACGACCTCGGCCAGATGGGCCTGGTGGAGGCCGACTACGAGTGGCTGACGCTCAAGCTCAAAGACGTGGCCGACCGCCACGCGCATGGCCGCATCGTGTCGGTGCTGGAGGGCGGCTACAACCTTCATGCGCTGGCGCGCAGCGTGGGTGTGCATCTGCGGGTGCTGGCGGATCTCTAGACCTTGTGGGACAGACCGCCCGAGCGAAGCGAGTAGCTCTGTCCCCAACTGACTAAAACTAGAACTAGAACTCTATGCACCAACCTCTGAGCCTGACCGAACTGCAGGCCTTGCTGACCCGTGTGTTCAGTACCGACGCCCTCGCCGAATGGGCGCTGCTGCTGGGCTGCCTGGCGCTCGCCGGCCTGCTGAGCTGGGGCCTGTGGCGCACAGTGATGAAGCGCGAGAACAGCGTGCTGTTCGGCGAGCGCGTCATCGACGGCGCGCTGTTCCCCCTGCTGGCGCTGGCCCTGGCCTTCGGCGCGCGCCGCCTGCTGCCGCTGTGGGGCCTGGCGCCGGCGCTGTTCAAGCTGGCGCTGCCGGTGCTGGTGTCGCTGGCTGTCATCCGCGTCATTGCGCGCGTGCTGAGGGCCGCCTGGCCCAACTCGGCGCCGATACGTGCGGTCGAGCGCATCGGCTCCTGGCTGGTCTGGATGGGCGCGGTGCTGTGGATCACCGGCCTGCTGCCCATCATCCTGGACGAACTGGACGACATCGGCTGGAAGTTCGGCGCCGTCAAGCTCACGCTGCGCAACATCATCGAAGGCGGGCTGACGGCGGCGCTGGTGCTGGTGATGGCGCTGTGGGTCTCGGCGGCCATCGAGTCGCGGCTGCTGCAGCGCGAGTCCATGGACCTGTCCATGCGCAAGATCGCAGCCAACTCCATCCGTGCGCTGCTGCTGTTCGTCGGCCTGCTGTTCGCGCTGTCGGCGGCCGGCATCGACCTGACTGCCTTGGGCGTGCTGGGCGGCGCGCTGGGCGTGGGCATCGGCTTTGGCCTGCAGAAGCTGGCGGCCAACTATGTGAGCGGCTTCGTCATCCTGGCCGAGCGGTCACTGCGCATTGGCGACATGGTCAAGGTCGACGGCTTCGAGGGCCGGGTGACGGACATCAAGACGCGCTACACGGTGATCCGCTCGCTGGGCGGCAAGGAAGCCATCGTGCCCAACGAGATCCTCATCACGCAGCGTGTCGAGAACTCCTCACTGGCCGACCCGCGCGTGCTGTTGTCGACCATGGTGCAGGTGGACTACGACTGCGATGTGGACAGCGTCATGCAGGCGCTGACCGAAGCCCTGGCCAAGGTGCCGCGTGTGCTGAGCGACCCGGGGCCGTCCGTGCAGCTGACCCGCTTTGCCGACAGCGGCCTGGAGCTGACCGTGCACTTCTGGATCATGGACCCCGAGAACGGCAGCGGCGGCGTGCGCTCGGACGTGAACCTGGCGGTCCTGCACACGCTCAAGCGACTGGGCGTGGACATTCCCTACCCGCAGCAGGTGCAGCGTCAGCCGAAGTCGGCGTCCAGCACGACCCTGTAGCGCGCCTTGCCGCTGCGCAGGTGCTCCAGCGCGTCGTTGACGCGGCTCATGGGGAAGCGCTCCACCTGCGGCAGGATCTGGTGCCGGGCCGAGAACTGCAGCATGGTTGCTAGCACCGACGGCGGCGGCGTCGGCGAGGCGGACAAGCCCTTCTGCCAGCTCAGCAGGCCGCCGCTCTTGATGCTCAGCGCGTCGGTCACCACGCCCACCAGATGCATGCGGCCCTTGGGTGCCAGCGTGGCGATCAAGGCGTCCCAGTTCAGCGCGGCGCCGACGGTGATGAGCAGGAAGTCCAGGCTGCCGGCCGCTGCCTTCAGCTCGGCCTTGTCGACGCTGGACGTTGTCTTGTGGGCACCCAGCGCCAGCGCCTCGTCACGCTTGGACGCTGAAGAGGTGAACGCCGTCACCTCGCAACCCCAGGCGCGCGCGAACTTGACGGCCAGGTGACCCAGGCCGCCGATGCCGACGACGCCGACACGGTCGGTCGGCTTGATGGCATGCAGCACGAAGGGCAGGAAGACCGTGCCGCCGCCGCACATCAGCGGGCCGGCGGCGGCCGGGTCCAGCGCGTCGGGCAGCGGGATGGCCCAGCTCCAGTGCGAGCGCAGCCGGTCTGCAAAGCCGCCGTGGCGGCCGATCAGCGTCGGCTGGCGCTTGCCGCACAGGTGCTGCTCGCCGCCAATGCAGAAGTTGCAGTGCGTGCAGCTGCCTGTGTGCCAGCCCACGCCCACGCGCTGGCCCAGTTGCCGGCCCTTGGCGCGCGCGCCCATCGCCGTGATGCGGCCGACCACCTCATGGCCGGGCACGACGGGATAGCTGGCCGGGAACCACTCGCTGTCGATCATGGCCAGGTCGGAATGGCAGACGCCGCAATGCTCGACGGTGATCTCGACATCCTCGTCGCCCAGCGGGCCGGGGTCGAAGTCGAAGGGTTGCAAGGGGCCGCCGGCGGCGTGGGCGGCGTAGGCGCGGATGTTGGACATGGTCGTCTCCGTTGTTTGGCCGATTGTGGCGAGCGCCGCTCAGCCGAGTCGTTCGCTCAGCCACCACATCAAGCCCACCTGCAACAGGAAGACCGTGATGGCGATCGGTGCGAGGCTGAGGCGGGGGTAGGCCGTGCCATAGGTTTGGATGACAGCCTTGCTGTGCGCCTGGCCGAAGCTCAAGTACCAGACGGCCGTCAGCAGCGAAGCCGCCAGCGCGGCGAACGCCGGGTTGACGGGTGCCGCAGCGCCCATCGCCAGCGAGAACATCGTGACCAGGCTGGTACCCGCGAGGACCAGCAGCCATAGCCAGGCGAGGGCGCCCGCGCCCTGGGGCCGCAGCGTTCTCGAATTGAGCAGATGGATGCCGGCACCGAAGGCCGGGCTGACGAGGAAGAAGCTCAGCAGCGCCGCGATGTCGGGGCTGTAGATCGGCGCCGCCAGTGTTTGCTGCGGCGGCTTCTGGACCGCGTCTTCGCCGGCCAGCGCCAGTTCGCCCGCACGGTAGGCGTCCAGAGCTTGCTGAGCCGCGTCGACTTCGCTCGCCGGGACGAGGACGCGAACACCGCCGACTGCCGGCGTCAGCCAGTCGTAGGCCTGGAGCAGATGGCTGTCCGTCGTCACCGGCGACAGCGCGGCGGACTCGAGGACACCTTTGATCAGGTGCGCCTCGGTCGGCGTCGAGCAATGCGCAACGGCGACGAAATCGTCGCTGTCGGCCTTGGGAAAGAGGGCGGCCATGGCGCTAGACGTCGTGTGTGTAGACGATGAAACCCGCGTGCTGCGCGACCTGGTCGTACAACGCGCGGCCGGCGGTGTTGGTGCCCTGCGTATGCCAGTAGACGCGCCGGGTGCCGGCCGCGCGGGCGGCGGCGTAGACAGCCTCGATCAAGGCCCGTCCCACGCCCTGGCTGCGGGCCTCGGGGGCCGTGAAGAGGTCCTGCAGATAGCAGACCGGCTCGATGCGGTTGGTGCTGCGGTGGAAGAGGTAGTGCACGAGGCCGAGCAACTCGCCGCCCTCGGCCACGGCCACCAGCGCGTAGATGGGTTCGGCGGCGTCCAGAAAGCGGCTCCAGGACGTGTCGGTGACCTCGGCCGGCAGAGCCGTCTCGCCGGCACGGCCGTAGAAGGCGTTGTAGCCGTCCCAGAGGTGCTGCCAGGCGGCGCGGTCGGAGGCTTGGAGCGGGCGAATCTGCATGGCGGCGTGTGCGGTGGCGGGCGCCGCGATTGTGGAGGCGACGCACATCGTTTGCGCACCGTCTGCGGGCAAGATGCCTGCTCGTCTTCACGGAGCCCCGCCATGCGCATCGCCCTGATCTGCTGCCTGCTGCTCGCCGCCTTGGCCGCGAGCGCTCAACCCCAGGACGGCCCGCCGCCAGGTTCGCCACCAGGGGGCCACCGCGGGCCGCCACCGGAGGCGCTGGCGGCCTGCAAGACGGCCAAGGCCGGCGCGGACTGCAGCTTCACGCACGAGAGCCGCGCGCTGAAGGGCAGTTGCTGGGCGCCCGAAGGCCGGCCGCTGGCCTGCCGGCCCGCGAATATGGGCGACCGCCCGCCGCCCGGCGCATCGGCGCTGCCGCCCAGGCGTTGATCAGGCCACGGCGACGGGAATGCTGACAGCCTTGCCCGAAGCAATGCGCTGCTTCCACTCGGCCGGGCCGGTGATGTGGGCGCTGGTGCCAGTCGCGTCTACCGCCACGGTGACGGGCATGTCCACGACGTCGAACTCGTAGATGGCTTCCATGCCCATGTCCTCGAAGCCCAGGACCTTGGCGCCCTTGATGGCCTTGCTGACCAAGTAGGCGGAACCGCCCACGGCCATCAGGTAGGCGCTCTTGTGGTTCTTGATGGACTCGATTGCGACCGGGCCGCGCTCGGCCTTGCCGATCATGGCGATGAGGCCGGTCTTGGCCAGCATCATGTCGGTGAACTTGTCCATGCGCGTGGCGGTGGTCGGGCCGGCCGGGCCGACGACCTCGTCGCGCACCGGGTCCACCGGGCCGACGTAGTAGATGACGCGGTTGGTGAAGTCCACCGGCAGCGTCTCACCTTTGGCCAGCATGTCCTGGATGCGCTTGTGCGCGGCGTCGCGGCCGGTCAGCATCTTGCCGTTCAGCAGCAGCGTTTCGCCCGGCTTCCAGCTCGCCACCTCTTCGCGTGTCAGCGCATTCAGGTCGACTCTTCTGCTCTTGTTGTAGTCGGGCGCCCACTTCACGTCAGGCCACAGGTCCAGGCTGGGCGGCTCCAGGTAGGTCGGGCCGCTGCCGTCCAGCACGAAGTGCGCATGGCGTGTGGCCGCGCAGTTGGGAATCATGGCGATGGGCTTGCTGGCAGCGTGGGTCGGGAAGGTCTTGATCTTCACGTCGAGCACGGTCGTCAAGCCGCCCAGGCCTTGGGCGCCAATGCCCAGGGCGTTGACCTTCTCGTACAGCTCGATGCGCATCTCTTCGAGCTTGTTCTGCGGGCCGCGCTGCAGCAGCTCGTACATGTCGATGTCTTCCATCAGCGCCTGCTTGGCCAGCAGGGCGGCCTTCTCGGCCGTGCCGCCGACGCCGATGCCCAGCATGCCGGGCGGACACCAGCCGGCCCCCATGGTCGGCACGGTCTTCAGCACCCAGTCGACGATGTCGTCGCTGGGGTTGAGCATGTAGACCTTGCTCTTGTTCTCCGAGCCGCCGCCCTTGGCCGCGACGATGACGTCCACCGTGTTGCCGGGCACCAGTTCCATCTGCACGACGGCAGGCGTGTTGTCCTTGGTGTTCTTGCGCGCAAAGATGGGGTCGTCCAGCACGCTGGCGCGCAGCTTGTTGTCGGGGTTGAGATAACCCTGGCGCACGCCTTCGTTGACGGCGTCCTCGATGCTGCCGCTGAAGCCTTCCCAGCGCACGTCCATGCCGATCTTCAGGAAGACGTTGACGATGCCGGTGTCCTGGCAGATGGGCCGCCGGCCTTCGGCGCACATGCGGCTGTTGGTGAGGATCTGCGCGATCGCGTCCTTGGCGGCGGGCGAGGCCTCGCTCTCGTAGGCGCGGGCCAGGTGGGCGATGTAGTCGGCCGGGTGGTAATAGCTGATGTACTGCAGTGCGGCGGCGACGCTGTCGACGAGGTCTTGCTGGCGGATGGTGGTGGACATGGCGAGGCGGGATGGAATGCGGGCGTCCGGAATTATCCGTGGACCTACAGACGTGACGGGTTCTCCGCTTGACTATGCTGGTTGCCAACCCGTGAAAGCCGCCATGAACACCCGCATCGAACGCGACACTTTCGGCCCCATCGAGGTGCCGGCCGACAGGCTCTGGGGCGCGCAGACGCAGCGCTCGCTGCAGAATTTCGACATCTCGGGCGAACGCCAGGCGCCCGAGCTGATCCGCGCGCTGGCCAGGGTCAAGCGTGCCTCGGCCGTCGTCAACCAGGCGCTGGGCCTGCAGGACGCCGGGAAGACCGAGGCCATCGTGGCTGCGGCCGACGAGGTCATCAGCGGCCTGCATGTGGACGAGTTCCCGCTGGTCGTCTGGCAGACCGGCTCGGGCACCCAGACCAACATGAATGTCAACGAGGTGCTGGCCAACCGCGCCAGCGAGCTGCTGGGCGGCGAGCGCGGCGAGGCGCGCCTGGTGCACCCGAACGACGACGTGAACCGCAGCCAGAGCAGCAACGATGTCTTCCCCACCGCCATGCATGTGGCGGCCGTGCAGGCGCTGACGGAACGCCTGCTGCCGCCGCTGCGCGCCTTGCGCACGACCTTGCAGCAGAAGGCCGAGGCGTTTGGCGACATCGTCAAGATCGGCCGCACGCATCTGCAGGACGCTACGCCGCTGACGCTGGGGCAGGAGATCTCGGGCTGGGTCGCGCAGCTGGCGCATGGTGAGCGCCATGTGCTGGCGGCCTTGCCGCACCTCTACGAACTGGCGCTGGGCGGCACGGCCGTCGGCACCGGGCTGAACGCGCCCAAGGGCTATGCCGAACAGGTCGCCGCCGAACTCGCGAGGCTGACCGGTCAGCCCTTCGTCACCGCGCCGAACAAGTTCGAGGCGATGGCCTCGTGCGACGCCCTGGTCCATGCCCACGGCGCGCTGAAGACCTTGGGGGCCAGCATGACCAAGATCGCCAACGACGTACGCTGGCTGGCCAGCGGCCCGCGCAGCGGCATCGGCGAGATCAGCATCCCGGAGAACGAGCCGGGCTCGTCCATCATGCCGGGCAAGGTCAACCCGACGCAGAGCGAGGCGGTGACGATGCTGGCCGCTCAGGTCATGGGCAACGACGTGGCCATCAACATCGGCGGCGCGTCGGGCAATTTCGAGCTGAACGTGTTCCGCCCGATGGTCATCCACAACTTCCTGCAGAGCGTGCGGCTGCTGGCCGATGGCATGGCCAGCTTCGACAAGCACTGCGCCGTGGGCATCACGCCCAACGAGGCGCGCATCGCCGAGCTGGTGTCGCGCTCACTGATGCTGGTGACGGCGCTGAACACCCATATCGGCTACGACAAGGCCGCGCAGATCGCAAAGAAGGCGCACAAGGACGGCAGCAGCCTGCGCGAGGCGGCGCTGGCGCTCGGCCATGTGACAGCCGAGCAGTTCGATGCGTGGGTGGTGCCGGGGCAGATGGTGGGGCGCTGAGTCGGCTCAGTGCTTGTCGCCGTGGGGCGGCTGCGGCAGCAACCTGTCCGTGAACGCGATGGCCATGGCCGACAGCAGGAAGGCGACATGGATGATGGTCTGGTACATCAGCGTCTTCTCGGCGTAGTTGTCGGCGTTGATGAAGGTCTTCAGCAGGTGGATGGAGCTGATGCCGATGATGGCGGTGGCCAGCTTGACCTTGAGCACCGACGCATTCACATGGCTCAGCCATTCAGGCTGGTCGGGGTGGCCGTCCAGGTCCATGCGCGACACGAAGGTCTCGTAGCCGCCGACGATGACCATGATCAACAGGTTGGAGATCATGACCACGTCGATCAACCCCAGCACGACCAGCATCAGGACGGTCTCGTTGAGCTTGTTGATCGGCTCGTAGCCGATGACGTGGTCGGCCGCGTCCTTGATGGCGGTGCTCTTGTAGCCAATGCTCTTGACGAGGATTTCCAGCGCATGCTGATCGCCGAATGCCGCCTCGATGAGGTGCACCAATTCCGTCCAGAACTGGAAGACGTAGACGCCCTGCGCCAGGATCAGGCCCAGATACAGCGGCAACTGCAGCCAGCGGCTCGCAAAGATGAGGCGAGGCAGGGGGCGGAGCTGGGGATCACGGGGCATGAGGGGAAGACCGAGCAGAATGGGTGGAAATTCTAGGTGCCGTGAATGACGCCACACCGTCAGGGCATCGTCAGACGCCCGAAGCACAGTCCGCGCCAAGAATCATCAGGAGACAAGCCATGAGTACGCTGAAAACCTATGCGCCCAGCCCCGAGTGGGTCGCCAATGCCCATGTGAAGGGCGAGGCCGGCTACGCCGCCTTGCAGGCCGAAGCAGAGGCCGACTACGCGGGCTTCTGGGCTCGCCAGGCCCGTGAGCTGCTGAGCTGGCAAACGCCGTTCACCAAGACGCTGAACGACAGCGACGCGCCGTTCTTCAAGTGGTTCGAGGACGGCAAGCTCAATGTCTCCTACAACTGCCTGGATCGCCATGTCGAGGCAGGCAAGGGCGGCAAGACGGCGCTGATCTTCGAGGCCGACGACGGCTCGGTCACCAAGGTCACGTATTCGGAACTGCTGGACAAGGTCAGCCAGCTTGCCAACGCGCTGAAGACACGCGGCATCCAGAAGGGCGACCGCGTCGTCATCTACATGCCCATGTCCGTCGAGGGCGTGGTCGCCATGCAGGCCTGCGCGCGCATCGGCGCGACGCACTCGGTGGTGTTCGGCGGCTTCTCGGCCCAGTCCCTGCGCGACCGCGTGCAGGATGCCGGCGCCGTGGCCATCCTGTGTGCCGACGAGCAGGCGCGTGGCGGCAAGGCGCTGCCGCTCAAGGCCATCGTTGACGAGGCGCTGGACGGCGGTGTCTGCCCGACGTTGAAGGACGTCATCGTCTACAAGCGCACCGGCGGCAAGATCGCCTGGGTCGAGGGCCGCGATTCGTGGCTGCACGAGCTGATGGCCGCCGAGTCCACGACCTGCGCGCCCGAATGGGTCGAGGCCGAGCATCCGCTCTTCCTGCTCTACACGTCGGGCTCCACCGGCAAGCCCAAGGGCGTGCAGCACAGCACCGGTGGCTACCTGCTGCACGCAGCGTTGACGACCAAGTGGACCTTCGACCTGAAGGACGACGACATCTTCTGGTGCACGGCCGACATCGGCTGGGTCACGGGCCACACCTACATCACCTACGGCCCGCTGGCGCTGGGTGGCACCGAGATCGTCTTCGAGGGCGTGCCCACCTACCCGGACGCCGGCCGCTTCTGGCAGATGATCGAGAAGCACAAGGTCACCATCTTCTACACGGCGCCCACGGCCATTCGCTCGTTGATCAAGGCGGCGGAGAGCAACCCCGCCGTGCACCCGGCGCGCTCGGATCTGACCAGCCTGCGCCTGCTGGGCTCGGTGGGCGAGCCCATCAACCCGGCTGCCTGGGAGTGGTACCACGAGCATGTGGGCGGCGGCCGTTGCCCCATCGTCGACACCTTCTGGCAGACGGAGACCGGCGGCCACATGATCACGCCGCTGCCCGGCGTGACGACGCTGGTGCCGGGGTCCTGCACATTGCCCTTCCCGGGTATCACGGCGGCCATCGTCGATGAGACCGGCAATGACGTGCCCAACGGCCAGGGCGGCATTCTCGTCGTCAAGAAGCCGTGGCCGAGCATGATCCGCACGATCTACGGCGACCCCGAGCGCTTCAAGAAGAGCTACTACCCGCCGGAGCTCAAGGGCTATTACCTGGCCGGCGACGGCGCCATCCGCGACGCCGAGACCGGCTACTTCACGATCACCGGCCGCATCGACGACGTGCTGAACGTGTCCGGCCACCGCATGGGCACGATGGAGATCGAGTCGGCGCTGGTCAGCTGCACCGAGCTGGTGGCCGAGGCCGCCGTCGTGGGCCGCCCGGACGACACCACCGGCGAGGCTATCTGCGCCTTCGTCGTGTTGAAGCGCGCCCGCCCCACCGGCGACGAAGCCAAGGCGATTGCCAAGCAGCTGCGCGACCACGTCGCCAAGGAGATCGGCCCGATCGCCAAGCCCAAGGACATCCGCTTCGGCGACAACCTGCCCAAGACGCGCTCGGGCAAGATCATGCGGCGGCTGCTGCGGTCGGTGGCCAAGGGCGAGACGGTGACGCAGGACACGTCGACGCTTGAGAATCCGGCGATCCTTGAGCAATTGGGTCAGGCTTACTGATCCTCGGATCGCCCAGCGAAAAGGCCGCCCTCGGGCGGCCTTTGCTTTTGGTGCGTCAGATCAGCCACGCTGACGGCGGCGGGCGACGAAGCCCACCAGGCCCATGCCGCCCAGCATCAGCGCATAGCTGCTCGGCTCCGGCACGGCCGACACGTTGAGTGCCTGGTCCAGATGGATCTTCAGGAACTCGGTGTTGTCCGAACCCAGGTTGCGGCCGCCGGTGCCGGGGTAGTTGTTGTCGTTGGCGACCAGCAGCGTGTGGGCATCGAGGATGAGCACGCTCTCGATGGTCGTGAACGGGAAGGTGAAGGCCGCGCTGCCGTCGCCGTTCAGGTCGTGCGGGTCGGCGATGTCCATCAGGTTGACCACTTCGGTCTTGACAACGTTGCCGCTGCTGTCGACGTTGTTCAGGTCGATCTTGAAGATCTTCTTGAACGGCGTGCCGCTGGTGGCCGTGGCGCCATTGCGCTCGATGATGAGGAATTCGTGGTCGTTGATGGCGGTCATGTCGCCGATGTTGGTGCCCAGCACGTCGAGCTTGTACTTCCACTGATCGCCGGTGTACGCCTCGGTGTTGACGTCGAAGGCGTTGATGCGCAGCGTCTTGGCCGCGTCGCCGGTGACGGTGCCTTCCAGCAGCGTGAAGAGGCGGTCGCCGTTCGGGTTGATGGCCATGCCTTCGAAGCCGTTGGAGCGACCCAGCGTGGCGCCGATGGTGCCGTTGACGACGGCCTCGTTCTGCGGCGAGGCCACGCCGAGCATGCCGATTTCGCGGCGCTGCACTTCGCCCTTGGCGTTGGTCTTGACCAGGTAGGGGCCGAACTCGTCGCCGAACCACAGGTTGCCGTTCTTGTCCTTGCGCACCGACTCGATGTCCAGGTCGGCGCCGGTCAGCAGGCGGCCGCTGCGGATGCTGGCATYGACCAGCGGGTTGGCCGCGCTGTTGTAGTAGCGGCTGTAGTCGGCCTGGACCTTGATGGACAGCAGGTTGTTCGGGTCGGACAGCGTGATGTAACTGCTGGACGTGAAGCCGCCGACCGCTGCGCCGGTTTGGTAGTTGGCGGCCGAGACGGCGCCGGTGCCGCCCGTGGCGGTCTTGAAGTCGGGCGTCACCGCGTAGATGCGCAGCAGCGTGTCGCCGGAGTTCTCCTTGGCGCCGAAGCCGTTGTCGGGCATGAAGTAGTAGCTGCCCGCGGTCGGGCCAGCCAGCACGGCCGAGAAGCCCTGCACGGGCTGCTTGTTCAGCAGCGGCAGCGGGTTGCCGCCGGCGCCGCTCGCGAACTGACCAGAGGTGGGACCGTCGGCGAAGGTATTGGCCGGCATCAGGGCCCAGCCCTCCAGCGTGGCCGAGGCGGCCTGGGCGGTGCTGAAGCCGAACAGAGCGGCAAGGGTCGCCGCGAGGGCGATGCGTGTCGGGAAGCGGGTCTTGTTCATGGGGAGGCCGGTAGGAGGCGCAGAACGGCCTGCGCGCTCGCGATTCTTGGCAGTGGCCATGAATCGCCAGTGACAGCCTCTTCCCTATCTCGCCTCTTCGGCTCACCCAAAGAAAACGGGCCCCACAGGGCCCGTCTTCACCAAGGAGCCGAGGTCACTTGACCGTCAGCACCCACTTGGCCAGCGTTTCGGCCTCGGCCGGCGTGACCGCATTGGGCGGCATGACCATGGTGCCCCAGACGCCGGTGCCGCCCTTCTGGATCTTCTCGGCCAGTTTCTTGTAGGCGTCCTTGTCCTTGGCGTACTTGGCGGCCACTTCCTTGTAGGAGGGCCCGACGATCTTCTTGTCGATCCCGTGGCAGTTCATGCACATCTTCTTCTGCGCCAGCTCCTGGTTGGCAAAGGCAGCGGCAGGGGCAATCAGGGCGAGACCGAGGAGCAGTGCTTTCATGGAAACCTTTCTGGGCGTTGGACTACAGTGAACGCAAAGATACCTGAAGGAGTTGACGCATGGCATTCGTATTGATCGGCGTCATCATGCTCGTGTTGCACCTGGGCGGCTGGGTGCAGTTCCACAAGGATGAGATGTGGGCCTGGCTTATCGTGCTGTCGCCCTTCGCGCTGGCGGTGGCCTGGTGGGCCTGGGCGGATTCGAGTGGGCTGACCCAGAAGAAGGCCATGGACGCGCTGGACGCCAAGAAGGCCGCACGTCGAGAGCAGCTGATGGAAGGGCTGGGGCAGTTCAAGCCTGGCGCCAAGAAGAAGCGCTGAACGCGCTTTCGGCTCACTCAAAGAGGTCGAGTACTGCGCCCGAGCTTGCGCTGGACGCATTCTTCGCAAACTTCGCCAGCACACCTCGCGTGTAGCGTGGCGCCGGCTTGACCCAGGTCTCGCGGCGCTTCGCCAGCTCGGTGTCGTCGACGTTGAGGCTCAGCACCAGCTGATGGGCGTCGATGGTGATGGAGTCGCCCTCCTGCACCAGCGCGATGACGCCGCCTTCGTAGGCCTCGGGGGCCACATGGCCGACGACCATGCCCCAGGTGCCGCCCGAGAAGCGGCCGTCGGTGATGAGGCCGACGCTCTCGCCCAGTCCCTGGCCGATCAGCGCACCGGTGGGGGCCAGCATTTCCGGCATGCCCGGGCCGCCCTTGGGGCCCAGGTAGCGCAGCACCATGACGTCGCCGGCGACGATCTTGTTGGCCATGATGGCGGCCAGCGCGCTCTGTTCGTCGTCGAAGACGCGCGCCGGGCCTGTCATCACGGGTGTCTTCAAGCCAGTGATCTTGGCGACGCAGCCTTCGGGCGACAGATTGCCCCGCAGGATGGCCAGGTGGCCTTCGGCGTAGATCGGGTCGGCCACCGGCTGGATGACGTCCTGCTCGGCGCTCAGCGCCGGCACGTCGGCCAGGTTTTCGGCAACGGTCTTGCCGGTGATGGTGATGCAGTCGCCGTGCAGCAGGCCGGCGGTCAGCAACTCCTTCATGACGGCCGGCACGCCGCCGGCCTTGTGCAGGTCCACGGCCAGGTATTTGCCGCTGGGCTTGAGGTTGCACAACACCGGGATCTCCTTGCGTATGCGCTCGAAGTCGTCGATGGTCCACTCGACTTCGGCCGCGTGGGCGATGGCGAGGAAGTGCAGCACCGCGTTCGTCGAGCCGCCGGTGGCCATGATGACGGCGACGGCGTTCTCGATGGCCTTCTTCGTGACGATGTCGCGCGGCTTCAGGTCGGCCTTGACGGCTGCGACCAGGTAGTCGGCGGCCTTCTTCACGTTATCGACGACTTCATCCTCGACGTTGGACATGCTGGACGAGTACGGCAGGCTCATGCCCAGCGCCTCGAAGGCCGAACTCATCGTGTTGGCCGTGTACATGCCGCCGCAGGAGCCGCTGCCGGGGATGGCGCGCTTCTCGATCTGGCAGAAATCTTCCTCGCTCATCTTGCCGGCGCTGAACTGGCCGACGGCCTCGAAAACGCTGACGATGTTCAGGTCCTGGCCCTTGTAATGGCCCGGCTTGATGGTGCCGCCGTAGATGTAGATGGCCGGCACGTTGGCGCGCAGCATGCCCATCATGCCGCCGGGCATGTTCTTGTCGCAGCCGCCGATGACCATGACGCCGTCCAGCCACTGGCCGCCCACGCAGGTCTCCACGCAGTCGGAGATGACCTCGCGCGACACCAGGCTGTACTTCATGCCTTCGGTGCCCATGGCCATGCCGTCGGAGATGGTCGGGGTGCCGAACAGCTGGGCGTTGGCGCCGGCAGCCTTCAGGCCGATGACGGCCGCGTCGGCGAGCTTTTGCAGGCCGGAGTTGCAGGGCGTGATGGTGGAGTGGCCGTTGGCGATGCCGATCATGGGCTTGCCGAAGTCGGTCTCCTGGTAGCCCATGCCGTAGTACATGGAGCGGTTGGGGGCGCGGGCCACGCCTTCGGTGATGTTCTTGCTGCGGCGGTTGAAGCTCATGGAGGTCTCCTCGTGAAGCCGGAAGTTTGGCGTGCGGCTCAACGCTTATCAAATATATTGTTCACGTCGAATCAATACTCTGGGTGAATTGATGCTTGAGCTGCGCCCCCTCCAGCAATTCCTCGCCGTGGCCGAGCTGCTGCACTTCGGCCGTGCCGCTCAAGCGCTGCACATGAGCCAGCCGCCGCTGACACAGGCCGTGCGCAAGCTGGAGGCCCAGCTCGGTGTGCAGCTGTTCGAGCGCAGCAGCCGCAGCGTGCGCCTGACGGCGGCTGGCGCGGCGCTGCAGGTGTCGGCGCAGAAGCTGCTGGCAGAGGCTGCCGCGCTGCCGGCCGAGGTGAGGGCGGTGGCCGACGGCCTGGCCGGCCGGCTGCGCCTGGCCTTCGTGTCCACGGTGGGCTTTGGTGGCCTGCCGCAGTGGCTGCGGTCCTTCCGCGAGGCCTGCCCGCAGGTGGCGCTGGCCCTGCGCGAGGCGACGCTGGACGTGCAACTGCACGACTTCGCCACCGGCGCCATCGACGCCGGCTTCGTCATCCACACACCCGGCAACGCGCCCGCCGGCTTCGAGCGACTGTCCATCGGCGTCGAGCCCCTCGTGCTGGCTCTGCCCAGCAGCGACCACACGCCCAGCGACGCCCAGTGCCGCGCCGCGCCTCTGGTCATCTTCCCGCGTGAGGTGGCGCCGTCGCTGTTTGATGCCATCCTGGCCCACCATGGCGCCGCCGGCGTGGCCCAGGAGGCCATCCAGATGCAGACCATCATCAACCTTGTCTCCGCCGCCATCGGCGTGGCCTGGGTGCCGGCCAGCCTGCAGGGCCTGCAGCGCGCGGGCGTCGTCTACCGCAGCATGGCCGGCGCGCCCCAGGTCGAGACCAGCCTGATCTGGCGCGCCGATGCGCCACCCGTCGTCGCGCGCTTCGTTGACCATGTGCGCGCCCATGCCTGAAGTCACACGGGGCAAACCCGGACTTCCGCGCGGGCCTCTGCCGCGTTGAGCCGGCGCCCCCAGGAGCCCCCCGATGAAACGCTGTCTTCTTCCTCTCGCGCTGGCCCTCTTGGCCGGTGCCGCCCAGGCCGACCTGCTCAAGGACCCGCAATGGCAGGCCTGGCTGGACAACGGCAAGACCGCCGACCTGACCCGCGCCGCCCTGGCCCGCGCCAAGGCCCAGCCCGATGACGACCAGGCGGCCATCGCGCTGGCCCTGGCCGCCGTCGACGACAACGATGCCGCGCGCCTGGAGGCCAGCCTGCCGGCGCTGCAAGCCTGCGCCGAGAAGCGCCAGCAAGCCGCTTGCACCTACGCGCTCGGCCGCGTCTACGGCCAGCAGGCCATGACGGCCGGCGTCTTCAAGATGGCGGGTCTTGCAGCCAAGACCAAGGAGCACTTCGTCAAGGCCGTGGAGCAGGACCCGCAGCTCTTCGAGGCGCGCAGCGCGCTGGCCCAGTTCTATCTGATCGCGCCGGGCTTCGTCGGTGGCAGCGAGGCCAAGGCCCGCGAGCTGGCCAGCGATGCGCAGGCCCGCCAGCCGGAGCAGGCCAAGCTGATCCGCTTCCTTGCCGCCGCGCAGGACAAGGACTGGAGCGGCGCCGAGAAGGAGCTGGCCAGCGTCAGGCCCGGCGACGACCGCACGCTGCAGCGCGAGCTGCGCAACGGCTGGATGCGCGTGGGTGCCGAACTCGTCGAGCAGAAGACGCTTGCCAAGGCCAAGGCCGTCTTCGAGACCGTGCAGCGCGACCACCCCCAGCACGCCGCCGGCTCTTACGGCCTGGCCCGTGTCGCGCTGGACAGCCAGCAGCCCGACGAAGCCCTGCGTCTGCTGGAGCGCTGCCGCACGCTGGACGGCGCCGACCGCTATCCGCTGGACTACCGCGCCGGCCAGGCCTTGCAGGCCAAGGGCGACAAGGCGGGTGCCAAGCTGGCGCTGGAGCGCGTCGTGCAGAACAAGCGCTCCAGCCCGCGCATCGTCGAGGACGCCAAGAAGCGGCTGGCCGAGCTGGCCTGATCAGGGCGAGAAAGCGGCTGGCTATGATGCCGGCCGCTTCCCTTCCGCCTGCGACCCATGCTGGTTCACCCCCAGTTCGACCCCATCGCCCTCCAACTCGGCCCCGTGGCCGTGCACTGGTACGGCATCACCTATCTGGTCGCCTTTGGCCTCTTCCTATGGCTGGCGGGCAAGCGTGCGCGCATGCCCCAGCACGCGGCCGTCGGCTGGACCAAGCCGGACGTCGATGACGTGCTCTTCTACGGCGTGCTGGGCGTCGTGCTGGGAGGGCGCCTGGGCTATTGCTTCCTCTACAAGCCCGACTACTACCTTCACAACCTCACCGAGGTGGTCGCGGTCTGGAAGGGCGGCATGGCCTTCCACGGCGGGCTGCTAGGCGTGTTGTTCGCCTTGTGGCTGTTCGGGCGCCGGCGCGGCCGCAGCTTCTTCGAGGTGTCGGACCTGATCGCCCCCTGCGTGCCGCTGGGCATCATGGCCGTGCGCCTGGGCAACTTCATCAATGGCG
Source organism: Roseateles sp. P5_E8 (assembly GCF_054177665.1). NCBI lineage: Bacteria > Pseudomonadati > Pseudomonadota > Betaproteobacteria > Burkholderiales > Sphaerotilaceae > Roseateles > Roseateles sp. P5_E8. The sequence goes on from NZ_JBGCUM010000013.1 coordinate 17,271, forward strand.
AGCTGTGGGGCCGCCCCGCGCCGGCCGATCTGCCCTGGGCCATGAGATTTCCGCAGGCCAATGATCTTGAGGGCGTCGTGCGGCACCCGTCGCAGCTCTACCAGGCCGCCGGCGAAGGCCTGCTGCTCTTCATCATCCTGTGGTTCTACGCCCGCAAGCCGCGCGCGACCGGGCAGATCTCGGGCGTCTTCATGATGGGCTACGGCGTGTTCCGCTTCGTGGCCGAGTACTTCCGTGAGCCCGACGACTTCCTGGGCCTGCGCGCGCTGAACTGGAGCCAGGGCCAGTGGCTGAGCCTGCCCATGATCCTGGCCGGCGCCGCGATCTTTGCCTGGGCGACCAAGCGCAATCAGAGGCCCGCATGAGGCAAATCTTTTTCGACACCGAAACCACCGGCCTGGACGCCGACAAGGGCGACCGCATCATCGAAGTCGGCTGCGTGGAGATGGTCGACCGGCAGCTGACCGGCAACAACCTGCACCTCTACATCAACCCCGAGCGCGCCAGCCACGAGGATGCGCTGCGGGTGCACGGGCTGACCGAGGCCTTCCTGTCGGACAAGCCCAAGTTCGCCGAGATCGTCGACCAGTTGCTGGCCTTCGTGAGCGGCGCCGAACTCGTCATCCACAACGCGCCCTTCGACATCGGCTTCATCAACGCCGAGCTGAAGCGCCTGCGCCGTGGCGTGCTGACCGACCATGTTGGCGGCGTGCGCGACACGCTGCTGATGGCGCGCGACCTTTTCCCCGGCAAGGCCAATTCGCTGGACGCGCTGTGCCGCCGCCTGGAGGTGGACAACACCAAGCGCGTGCTGCACGGCGCGCTGCTCGATGCCGAACTGCTGGCCGACGTCTACATCCGCCTGACGCGCGGCCAGGACGCGCTGCTGATGGATGACCACGGCGATTCGGCCGGTGGCGACGCCCAAACGACCGTCGAGGCCGTGGACCTGAGCCGCTTCGAGCTGCCCGTGCTGCGCGCCGACGCAGCCGAGACGGCGGCCCATGCCAAGCTGATGACAGATCTCGACAAGGCCGCTGGCGGCGCCTGCCAGTGGCGCAAGCTGGAGCCGGCTCAAGCCGTGGCATAATCGCGGGCTTCGCGGAACTCGAGTGGCATTTGGCTCGGGCGTTCAGGGCGGTTAGCTCAGGGGTAGAGCACCACATTCACACTGTGGGGGTCGCAGGTTCGAAACCTGCACCGCCCACCAAGACTCTTCGAGTTGCGGTGGATTCAGTTTTCAGGATTGGGCGGTTAGCTCAGGGGTAGAGCACCACATTCACACTGTGGGGGTCGCAGGTTCGAAACCTGCACCGCCCACCAATCCAATCTTCAGACCCGGCCTGGATGCTGTCCATGCCGGGTTTGTCGTTTCTGGGCGTGCTTCGCCCGTCAGCGCCTCGCCACGCACTCGGCCAGCTGGCCGGTCTGCAGGCGCGCCAGGCAGACGAGGCACAGCAGCGAGAACACGGCGCCGGCCAGCAGCGTGAATCGGTAGTCGTGGCCGGACAGGTCGAGCATCGGCCCCTGGATGCCACTGACCAGGATGGTGCCGAAGACCACCACCAGGTCCTTGGTCGAGTTGAACTGGACGAAGCTGGCGCGCGGGAACAAGGCCATGGGCATGGAGGCCGAGGCCGTGAACCAGGCGCCGGAGATCACGACGTGGGCGATGTAGAAGGCGCGAAAGCTGGCCTCGTCCTCCACGCCCGCGAATCCGACCGCCGAAATGACGCAGTACATCGCCAGGACGACGGCCGAGACCCGCGTCGCGCCGAAGCGGTCGGCCAGCCAGCCGATGCCGAGGGCCGAGAGGATGGAGACGGCGTAGCCGGCGGCGGTCAGCGTACCGAGCGTGGCTTTCAGAATGCCCGTGGCATGGGCGTAGTGCAGATAGAAGGTGTTGAACGGGCTGAAGGTGACGCTGGCCAGCACGAAGGCCGCGACCGCCCAGCCGTAGGGCCGATAGCGGAAGCATTCCAGCATGTGCTCCAAAGGGAAGCGCAGGCGTCGCATGGGCCGCTCTGGCGGCGCGGCATCGGCGGCCAGCGGCGCCTCCTTCACCATCAGCGCCATGCCCAGAATCGGCAGGCAGAACAGCAACCCTACGCCGATCAGGATCTCGTGCAGGTATTGATCGGTGAGGGCAAAGATCCAGTGGTGATAGGCGATGCCCGCGCTCAGGCCGGCAATGCGGAACACCGCGAAGAAGCGGCCCAGCAGGCCGGCCGGCACCAGATCGTTGACCAGGCCGTTGAACAGCGACAGGGCGCTGATGGCTGCGCAGTCGAAGACGGTCCAGAACAGGCAGAACAGGGTCAGGCGGCAGGTGCGCAAGCCGGGTGACCAGCCGCCCAATGCGGCGTCGAGCGTGCCGGCCAGCATGGGCGACGACGCCAGGCCCCACACGCCCAGGCAGCCGATGGGCGCTGCCGCCAGCAGGAAGGGCGTGCGCCGGCCCAGGCGGCTGCGGCATCGATCGGAATGAAACCCGACCAGTGGCACCACCAGCAGGCTCAGCACGGCCGGCACCGTCGACATCAGCAGCGAGACCGTCGTGTCGGAGGCCGCATGCCGGCGCAGCAGTTCAAGCGCAGTCGGAATGGCGGCCCGGTCGCGCATCGCCATGCCGATGTCGCCGAGCAGCAGCCAGCACAGCAGCGCGAGCAGCGCCGCCGTGCCAAGCGGTAGGACCGCCCCTGCACGCCGCATCGTCAGCTGCACGGCCTCACTGCCTCACCGGACCGGTAGATTTGCGGACGACGAGTTCGAGCGGGAAGGTGATCTTCTTGGCCTGCACGCCCTGGCCACCGATCACGGCAAGCAACTCGTCCACGGCACAGGCGCAGAGCTGGGCCAGTGGCTGGCGCATCGTGGTCAGCGGCGGATGGATGTGGCGGGAGGTCACGATGTCGTCGAAGCCCACGACCGAGATGTCCTCCGGAACGCGCAGGCCCTTGCTATGAACCGCGTCGATGGCGCCAAAGGCCATCTCGTCGTTGGCGGCGAAGATGGCGGTCGGCGGCTCTGCCAGCGCAAGCAGCCTCTCGGTGGCGGAATAACCCCCTGCTTGAACGAAGTGGCCGGCATCCATCAATGAAGTGTCGACGGCGATGCCTGCGTCGTTCAGCGTCTCGACATAGGCCGCCTGGCGTGCAGCGCTCTGGCCCGTGAACTGGGAGCCGGCGATGAAGGCGATGCGGCGATGACCGAGTGACAACAGGTGCTCGACCGCCGCGCGGGCGCCCTTGCGGTTCTCGGCCACGACGACCGGCAGCTCCACGGCGCGGGCCTCGAAGTTGAGCAGGACGCAGGGCAGGTGGTGCTTTTCCAGCTCGCCGAGGTAGCCGTCCTCGCCGTTGGGCATGGGCAAGATGAGGCCGGCGCACAGGTTGGCCAGCATGTCCCGCGTGCCCGCGCGATCCGCGCCGTCGAAGCGCTCGGCGTTGAACAACAGGATGTCGTAGCCGCGGGCGCGAGCAGCGTCGTTGATCGCCTTGGTGAACTCGTGAACCATCAGCGAACCGAAGTTGTTCACGAAGATGCCGATGAGCTTGCTTTTCTCACCGCGCATGCGGCGGGCAACCATGTTCGGCGAATAGTTCAGCTTGGCGGCCGCCTCCATGATGCGTGCGCGCGCCTCTTCGGACACATAGCCCTCGCCGCGAATGGCGCGCGATGCCGTGATTGGGGCGACCCCCGCCATCTTGGCTACTTCACTGAGCCTGCTGGGCTTTCGCATAGGTCGACATGAAAATGGAATACCTGAATGTGGCAACGATACCACATTCGCCGCAGCGGCGACCGAGGGAAATCTCGTGGGGTCGTCCGCCTAATGCTTTTCACCGATGTCTGGAAAAACAGCTTTGCGGCCATCTGTTGATATGCTAACGTAACCATACTGATGGTGAGGAGGCCTTGCGGCGCTCGCTGGCCGGGCCCTGTCAAGGCGCCAGTCGGTGCCAGCGGCAGGGCTTGCACGCATGAATGTCAGTGGCGTGGGCTGGGTCCCACGCGTTCAACCGATGCAAACGATGAAACTGAATCAATACTTGACCTGCCTGGTGTTCACGCTGGGCCTTGCGCTTGGCGGATGCGCAAGTGTGACGCCCGCCACCGGACCCGGCCGCAGTGAAGTCATTGCGGCGATCGACAAGGTCAACGGCTACTGGGAGGCGCGCACGCCCGCCGAGGAAAGCCCGTTCTGGAATGTTGCCGCCTACCACACGGGCAATATCGAAGCCTACCGGGTGACAGGCAATGAACGCTATCGCCGCTACTCCGAAGCCTGGGCCGAGCACAACCAGTGGATGGGCGCCAAGGGCAAGGACAAGGCGAGCTGGAAATACACCTACGGCGAGACCGAAGAGCACGTGCTGTTCGGCGACTGGCAGATCTGCTTTCAGGTCTACGCCGACCTCTACCAGCTCGACAAGGACCCGCGCAAAATAGCCCGTGCCCGGGAGGTGATGGAATATCAGATGAGCACCGCCAACAAGGATTATTGGTGGTGGGTGGACGGGCTGTACATGGTCATGCCAGTCATGACCAAGATGTACAAGGCCACCGGCAATCGCCAGTATCTTGACAAGCTGTACGAGTATTACAGCCATACCAACAGCATCATGTTTTCGCCGGAGGCGAATCTTTACTACCGAGACGCCAGATACGTTTATCCCCAGCACAAGAGCGTCAACGGGAAAATGGATTTCTGGGCGCGCGGCAACGGCTGGGCATTTGCTGCCCTGGCCAGGGTGCTGTCGGAGCTGCCGCAGGACGACCCGCATCGCGCTGAGTACGTCGAGCGCCTACAGGCCATGGCTGCCGCGCTGCTGCCGGTGCAGCAGCCCGAGGGTTACTGGACGCGCAGCCTGATCGACCCGGCCCATGCGCCCGGCCCGGAGACCAGTGGCACCGCGTTCTTCACCTATGGCCTTTTGTGGGGCATCAACAATGGCCTGCTGCCGCGCGACCGCTACCTGCCGGCGGCCCAGCGCGGCTGGCACTACCTGACGACGGTCGCGATGCACGCGGACGGCAAGCTGGGCTATGTTCAGCCCATCGGTGACCGCGCGATACCGGGGCAGGTGGTGGACCAGAACTCGACGGCGAATTTCGGCGTCGGCGCCTTCCTGCTCGCGGGGGCCGAAATGGTCCGGCTGCTCGAAAAATAAACACGCGGCAAGGAGACAAGATGGAACGTCGCAATTTCATTCGCGCAGCGTCCTTCGGGCCGTCCATGGCCGGTTTGCTGGTGGCAGGCCAGGCGGGCGGCGCCACGGCGACGAACTCGCCCGGCCAGGACCGCGCCTACATGCTCAATCTGCTGCGTCAGATGGCAGAGCCGGTGCTGGAGCCCATGTCCAGGGGCGAGCTGAAGAAGCGGTTCGTGCTCGAGCTCAGCCCGACCTGGGATGGCCGTGACCCCGCGGTCGCCTACCTCGAATGCTTTGGCCGCCTGATGTCGGGCATTGCGCCCTGGCTTGCGCTGCCGGCGGACGACAGCGCCGAGGGGCGGCTGCGCGGCCGCCTGCAACAGCAGGCGCTGCAAAGCTACGCCAACTCGGTCGACCCCAGGAATCCCGACTACCTGACCTGGAAAGGGCACGGCCAGGCGCTGGTCGATTCCGCCTACTTCACCAATGCGCTGATGCGTGCGCCCAAGGTGTTGTGGGAGCCGCTGGACGCCGCCACGAAAGCGCGCATCGTGGCCGAGATCAAGGGCCTGCGCCGCATCGAGGTGCCCTACATCAACTGGCTGCTGTTCGCGGCGATGAACGAAGCCTGGCTGCTGTCCATCGGCGAAGAGTCCGACCCCATGCGCATGAATGGCGCGATCCGCAAGATCAACGAGTGGTACGTTGGCGACGGCTGGATCAAGGATGGCCAGGACTTCCACTTCGACTACTACTGCTCCTATGTCATGTACCCGATGCTGATCGAGATCCTCGATGTGTTGGTGGCAAGGAAAGGGCCGTTCTGGAACGCCAAGCCCGAGGATCTGCTGGAGCAGGCCACCAAGCGTGCGCAGCGCTATTGCGAACACCTGGAGCGCTTCGTCGGCCCGCAAGGCAGCTACCCGCCCATTGGCCGCTCGCTCACCTACCGCACGGCGGTGTTCCAGCCGCTGGCCTTGCTGGCCTGGCGCAAGCAACTGCCCGCATCGCTGCCCGAGGGCCAGGTGCGTTCGGCCCTGCACGCCGCGCACGTCGCCATCTGGGACGGGCCGGGCAACTTCACCAAGGACGGCTTCCTGACCATCGGTTTCCGCGGTCATCAACCCGAGCTTGGCGACTGGTACTCGAACAACGGCAGCATGTACATCGCCGCCGCTGGCCTGCTCGCGTTGGGCCTGCCCGCCAGCGACTCGTACTGGACCGCACCGGCGCAGGACTGGACCCAGAAGAAGGCGTTCAGCAGCAACCGCTTCCTCAAAGACTACGCAGTGAGCTATTGATGAAGCGACTGATCCTCGCCGCCTGGCTGGCTCAGCTTGCAATGGGCGCCGCCGCGGCTGAGCGCATGCTCGTCACGGTCCGGCACGACCTCGATGCGGCGCGGCCGGCCGAGACCATCACCATCCCCTGGTCCGAGGTCAACCGCCGCCTGCCCGGGGCGCTGCTGCAGCAGCTCGCGGTGCGCGACGCCAGTGGCCGGGTCCTGCCCTACCAGGTGACCAACGTGGCGCCGCTGGCGCGGGATCCCAAGGGCGAGGGCCTCGCCTACGGCGAGCTGATCTTCCAGCACGACTTTGCAGCCGGTGAGCGCAGTGCCCGCTTCACCGTCGAGAAGACCAGGACCGTCGCGCCGCCGTTCCCGGTCAAGGCCTTTGCCCGCTATGTGCCGGAGCGCCTTGACGACTTCGCGTGGGAAAACGACAAGATCGGCCACCGGACCTACGGCCAGGCGCTGGCAGCACCGGCGCCACCCGGCAGCGACAAGGAAGTGCTGGTGACCAGCGGCGTCGACATCTGGTTCAAGCGCCCGGCCTACCTCATCGTCGACCGTTGGTACAACAAGGGCCACGACCACTATCACAAGGACGAGGGCGAGGGGCTGGACATGTACGCCGTCGGCCGCACGCGCGGTGCGGGCGGCACCGGCATCTGGAACGGCAGCCGCCTGGCCGTCAGCCGCAACTATTCAGGCTGGCGCGTCATCGCCAACGGCCCGGTCCGGGCGGTGTTCGAGCTGACCTATGACAGCTGGGACGCAGACGGCGTTCAAGTCGCCGAAGTGAAACGCTTCACCGTCGACGCAGGGCACTACTTCGACACGGTGGAGAGCACGTTCAGCGCGCCCGGCCAGCAGACGCTCACCGTCGCTCTCGGCCTGAACAAGAAGCCCGCCTACGCCGAGCAGGCGCCGGTGGTCACCACCTATCGAGCGCCGGCGACGTTGATGCAGTGGGTGCGCCAGCGCAGCGCCGGTGATTTCGGCACCGCCATCATTCTTCCCGGTGCGGACGGCTATGCGGCCGACGCCGACAACGAGCTGATCCTCGTCAAGGCCAAGCCGGCGCAGCCGCTGCGTTACTACCTCGGGGCAGGCGCGAACTGGTCCGGTGAATTTACAACAGCGCAGGCCTGGCAAGCGTATGTGGAGGCTTATCGCAAGCGCGTCGCCGCGCCGATCAGTATTCAGATAGATGTGGAATAGAGCAGGCGATCTACAGCGCCCGGAACATCGCTCGAAAATGGGCGGTGTGACAGCGCGCGGTATTTCAAGTGGTGGCGCGACGCGCCTTACGAATTCGCTATATCTCCAGCCCTCTTATTCATACCAAATTGCTGGGGATCGACATTAAGCTGTAGTTGTTGACATCGAGGCTCAGCACTCGCAGCCTCGGCTTCGCGGCCAACAGGTTCAAGCTGCGAGGGGAGGGCGCAACGATGCGGAGAGGCGACACATGACCCGGGTAAACGCCAATCTTGCCGCAATGAGGCAACGTTACCATGCAGCGATAGAGGTGGTTTCGGGCGGTTGTACCGAACTTCTGGCCGTCCAGCGAAGCTGGACCGTGCAGGAGAGACAGCCGCATCGAGTCGATTTTTTCGGCGCAATGAGACAACGTTACCATACAGGCATTTCGCGCTGATATTGATGCGTCGGTGTTTGTATGAATGATATTCAGTGACGGCCGGCGGTGGCGAGACATCCCGATATGCTGGTGCCCCGAATGAGTGCGGAGCATGACGCAGAAATCGATCTGCCGCGGTTGAAATTCAAGTGTGTGTTCAAGGAGATACGGGCTTTTTTAAATGGAGGTGGTAACGTTGACATAAGGTCGACGGTGTCGCCAAAATTCTGCAGAGCGGGGAAGAATTTCCCGGTTCGCACATAACGATAACGGACGGCCATGGCGTTGACTCAAGCGCCGTCATGGTGGCGAAAGCCTCTCGGGGCATATGGAGCAGAGACAATGAAACAGAAACTGATTCTTTCGGCAATTTCGATGGCGCTTGCCGCCGCCTATGGCCAGGTGCTGGCTCAGGCGGCCCCGGCGCCCGCGCCGGCCCAGCCCGCTGCGGACAGTGCCGCCAAGCCCGACACCAACCAGCTCTCGACGGTGGTCGTCACCGGCTTCCGCTCCAGCCTCGAGAAATCGATGGTGCTGAAGCAGCAGGCCATCGGCGTGCGCGATTCCATCGTCGCCGAGGACATCGGCAAGTTCCCCGAGGCCAATGTGGCCGAGTCCCTGCAGCGCGTGCCGGGCGTCATCCTGAACCGCGACGAGAGCTCGGGCGAGGGCCAGCGCATCTCCATCCGCGGCCTGCCGACCGAGTACTCCGTCACCACGCTGAACGGCGCGCTGGTGAACGCCACGTCCACCGCCACCATTGGCAGCGCGGCGCGCGGCTTCAACTACGACGTGTTCGCGTCCGAACTGTTTGGCCGCGTGGACTTCTACAAGACGCCGCTGGCCGAACTGAGCGAGGGCGGCATGGGCGGCGTGGTGGACCTGCAGACCCCGCGTCCCTTCGACAACCCAAAGCAGACCATCCGCTACGGCCTCACCGCGTCACACAACACCACGTCCGGCAAGACGGACCCGATGGGCTTCGCGCTGTACTCCAACACCTGGGGTCCGCTGGGTTTCCTGGCTGGCGTGTCGCATTCCTCCAGCGTTAACAACCGCTCCGGCTTCGAGGCGACCGGCGGCTACAACAGTTCGGCACGCGGCAGCATTCTTCCCGCCGCCAAGGGCAACTTCGCCGTGGCGCTGGACTTCGACAGTCCTCGCGCCAACCTCGGCACCTACACCCGCGCCCAGGTGGAGAACGCGCTGCTGCCGCGCATTTACCGCTTCTACGGCTCGTCCAACGACCGCAGCCGCGACGGCCTGGTGTCGTCCCTGCAATACAAGACACCGACGCTGGACGTCAGCCTGGACACCCTCTACTCCAAGCTGAAGAACACGCGCGACGAGATGTACTTCGGCATCCTGGTGCGCAACAGCCGCACCACTGATCGCACCAAGCCCGCAGGCCAGGCCGGCAACAACGGCTTCATCCCGCTCAACGTCAAGATCGACCCTGGCTCGAACCTGCTGACCGGCACCTTCGGCAACACCTCCTACAGCAGCGGCGTGACCTACAGCGAGGACGAAACCAAGTTCGGCTACGTTGCCGCCAACGCCCGCTGGACCGTGAGCGACAAGCTCGTGCTGACCGGCCAATTGAGCAGCAACAGCAGCAAGGCGCTGAGCTACCAGGACACGCTGTCCGGCCAGATCTTCGGCATCGACTCCACCATCGACTACGGCAGCGACCACGTCTACCCGTCGATGTCCTCGCCGGTCAGCTACACCGATCCGGCCAACTTCCAGGGCTTCGGCATCGGCACCGGCTGGACCCGCGAGACGGACAAGGGCAAGCAGGGCCGCGTCGTGGCCGACTGGGACTACGCACTGGCGGGCGACTGGACCGGCCACCTGAAGGCCGGCCTGGTGTGGGCCGAGACCTCCAAGGACATCAACAAGCGCAACGGCACGTCCGCTGCCACTGCCAAGCTCAACACGCTGGGCACGGCGGGCCTGCGTTCGGGCATGACCTCCGATCTGCCCATCGGCAACCTCGACATGGGCGCCGGCTGGCCGCATGCCTGGGGCACCTTTACTCGCGGCTACACCTACTCGACCTTCGACCCGCTGGCCCTCAACTCGGAGGCCACCTTTACGCCGGCGCAAAGCTTCAAGGCGGAAGAAACCGTCTCCACCGCCTTCGTCCAATCCGACTTCAAGGGCGAGGTCTTCGGCAAGGAACTGCGCCTGAACGCCGGCGTGCGCTTCTCGCGCACCGAGACGCTGATCGACAACTACAAGCAAAAGGGCGCCAGCCTGACCTACCAGCCGAACCAGGAGAAGGGCAAGTACACCAACGTGCTGCCGGCCTTCAGCTCGGCGCTGGACCTGACCGACGATCTGGTCTGGCGCGCCTCCTGGGGCAAGACCCTCAGCCGTGCGTCGCTGTCCATCATTGCCGCCCAGACGGTCATTCCCAATCCCTTCGACAACACCGCGACCACCGGCAACCCTAACCTGTTGCCGCAGCAGTCCAAGAACCTGGACACCAGCCTGGAGTGGTACTTCCAGAAGGGCAGCATGCTGTCGGTGGCCCTCTTCAGGAAAGAGCTCACCAACGCCACGGTGTCCAGCGAAACGACGACCACCTTCGGCGCCCTGGGTCTGCCGGACACCGCGCTGGGCGCAATCTTCTACGACGCCCCCAACAGCGGCCACATCGACCCCAATCTGCAGATGAAGCTGCGCTCCTTCAGCAACGCCGGCAAGCAGACGCTCAAGGGCTTTGAGCTGGCCTGGCAGCAGGACTTCAAGTTCCTGCCCGATCCTTTCAAGGGCTTCGGCGCACTCGCGAGCTATACGCACATCAACCCGTTCAACAGCCAGCAGTGGGTTACCAACGGGGGTAGCACCATCGAAGTGAACTCGGTGCCGAAGTACGCCTACAGCGCCACTCTCTATTACGAGAACGGCCCGTTCGCCTTCCGCACTTCGTACAACTACAAGGGCCGCTCCCTGCACGGCGACAACCCGAAGAACAACGGTGATGACCTGATCCGCTGGCGCGCCGGCCGTGGCTACCTCGATGCCAACGTCAGCTACAAGATCAACGATTCGCTGGAGATCCGGCTGGATGCGCTGAACCTGTCCAACACGCTGGCCTACGACTACTTCGAAGACGCCACCGGCCAGTACGGCCTGGGCGACAAGACCCGCATGGACTACGCGAAGTACGACGGACGCACCTTCAAGATCGGCCTGCGCGGCAAGTTTTGATGCCCCTCGTCCGGTCTCGCACCGCTGAACGCGGGCGTGCCCAACCGGTCCCCCGAGGGGACGGCGATGCGTGCGGCATTGAGCCGCACGCACATCGCCAAGGCGGGCCGGCTTGGGAGCGGCCCGGCGCTCGGCCCGCAAGAATGCGGACATGAAGACAGCAGCAGTTCTATTGATCGCGGCGCTGGTCGCTGGTTGTGCGGCCGCGCCGCCAGGCGATGTCGTGCGCATCTCGGACGTCGGCGACGGCTGGGCGCGCAACTCCGTCAACGCCGTGGTGTTCCGCAAGAACTCCCTCGTCACGCATGGCGACCAGCAGTACATCGCCTTCTACGACAAGGATGCAAACGTCGTCCTGGGCAAGCGCCAACTGGGCAGCGATGCCTGGACGCTGAAGACCACGCCCTACAAGGGCAACGCGCTGGATGCCCACAACAGCATCAGCATCATGGTCGACGGCGCAGGCACGCTGCATGTCGCCTGGGACCACCACAACAACGCCTTGCGTTACGCCCGCAGCGTGCGCCCCGGCGCGCTGGAGCTGACCGAGAAGACGCCGATGACGGGGCAGGACGAGGGCTCCGTCTCCTATCCCGAGTTCCACCGCCAACCGGACGGCGGCCTGCTGTTCTTCTACCGGGACGGCGGCTCGGGCCGAGGCAATCTGGTCATCAACCGCTATGACGTGGCGACTCAAACGTGGACGCGGCTGCACAGCAACCTGATCAGCGGGGAAGGGCGGCGCAATGCCTACTGGCAGGCCTTCCTCGACCACCAGGGCACGCTGCATGTGTCGTGGGTCTGGCGCGAATCGCCAGACGTGGCCAGCAACCACGACATGGCCTACGCCCGCTCGCGCGACAGCGGTCGCACCTGGGAGACCTCTGCAGGCCGCTCCTACACGTTGCCCATCACGGCCGCCAGCGCCGAGTACGCCGCGCGCATCCCGCAGAACAGCGAGCTGATCAACCAGACGTCCATGTCGGCCGACAAGGACGGCCAGCCCTACATCGCCAGCTACTGGCGGCGCGCGGGCAGCACGGTGCCGCAGTACCAGGTCGTCTACCGCAGCAGCGGTGCGTGGAAGGAGATGGAGCTTGGCTTCCGCCGCACGCCGTTCTCGCTGAGCGGCGTGGGCACCAAGGCGATTCCCGTGTCGCGGCCGCAGATCATGGTCAGCTTGGCAGGCCGCCAGCCCACGGCGCTGCTGGTGTTCCGGGACGAAGAGCGTGGCAGCAAGGTGTCGGTCGCCAGCATCACCGACTTCAGCGCCGGGCGCTGGACTGTTCGCGACCTGACGGCCGATGCGGTCGGCGCCTGGGAACCCAGCTTCGACACGGAGTTGTGGCGCACGAAGGGTGAATTGAATCTGTTCCTGCAAGCCGTGCAGCAGGTGGACGGCGAGGGTGCCGCGAACGTGCCACCCAGCAAGGTGCGCGTGCTGCAGTGGACTGAAGTCTCCGGGCCGCGCTGAAGGGCCGGCCTTTCACCCTGCCTCGAAACTCGAGGCAGGGTCTTTTGCTCAAGCCTGTGAGTGATTCAGGCGAGAAGAAAACAAGCCTGCCGCCGGCGCTCAAATGCGCTGCCAAACCTGGACCGCCCATGACCGTTCTCCTCCCTCGCCGCCGACTCCTCGGAGCCGCTGCCACAGGCGCTGCGCTCGCGCTGAATGCGCCTGCGGCCAGCGCGGCCAGCTCGACGACTGCGCGCTTTGCCATCGGCGAGAGCGACTTCCTGCTCGACGGCCAGCCGCTGCAGATCCGCTGCGGCGAGATGCACTTCGCACGCGTGCCGCGCGAGTACTGGCGCCACCGCCTCCAGGCCATCAAGTCCATGGGCATGAACACGGTGTGCGCCTACCTGTTCTGGAACTATCACGAATGGCGCGAAGGCCAGTACCAGTGGCAGGGCCAGCGCGACGCGGCGGAGTTCTGCCGCCAGGCGCAGGCCGAAGGGCTGTGGGTCATCCTGCGCCCGGGGCCTTATGCCTGCGCCGAATGGGAGATGGGCGGCCTGCCGTGGTGGCTGCTGAAGACTCCGGGCGACGCCTTCCTGCGCAGCCGCGACGACGCCTTCGTGCAGCCGGTGCGGCGCTGGATGAAGGAGGTTGGCCGCGTGCTCGGCGATCAGCAGGTCAGCCGTGGCGGGCCCATCCTGATGGTGCAGGTGGAGAACGAATACGGCTTCCTCAGCGAGGACAAGGACTACATGCGCGTCATGCGCCAGGCGGTGCTGGACGGCGGCTTCGACGTGCCGCTGTTCCAGTGCAACCCGACCAACGCGGTCGGCAAGACGCACATCCCGGAGCTGTTCACGGTGGCCAACTTCGGCAGCGACCCGGCCACCGGCTTCAAGGCCCTGGCCGCATTGCAGAAGGGGCCGCTGATGTGCGGCGAGTACTACTCCGGCTGGTTCGACACCTGGGGCTCGCCGCACAAGCGCGGCGACAACGCCCGCGCCATCCAGGACATCGACGCGATGCTGAAGGCCAATGGCTCGTTCAGCCTCTACATGGCCCACGGCGGCACCACGTTCGGCCTGTGGGGCGGCTGCGACCGACCGTTCCGCCCGGACACGAGCAGCTACGACTACGACGCGCCCATCGGCGAGGCTGGGTGGATCGGTGACAAGTTCCGCACCTATCGCGATTGCCTGGCCAAGCATCTGAAACCCGGCGAGGCGTTGCCCGACCCGCCGGCCAAGCTGCCGGTGATGGCCATCCCCGCGTTCGCCCTCACCGAGACGGCGCCAGTGTTTGCCAACCTGCCCGCGCAGGCCATTGCTGCCGAGTCGCCCCGCAACATCGAGCAGTACGACATCAGCCGTGGCCTCGTCGCCTACCGCGTCACGCTGCCCGCCGGCCCTGCCGGCAAGCTGGAGGCCGCGAATGCGCGCGACCTGGCCTGGGTCTTCGTCGGTGGCCGCCTGGCCGGCACGATGGACACGCGCCACCGTCGCTTCAGCGTCAACATCCCCGCGCGCACACGAGACACCACCGTCGAGATCCTGCTCTACACGATTGCCCGCGTGAACTTCGGCATGGAGGTCCACGACCGCAAGGGCCTGCAAGGCCCGGTGCTGTTTCGCACCAAGGGCGGGGCGCAGGAACTCGCCGGCTGGGAGATACGCGCTATCGACTTCGGCGCCGACGGTGACCTGCCGCCGCTGCAATGGCAAGCCAAGAAAGCCGCCGGCCCCGCCTTCTGGCGCGGCAGCTTTGAAGCGACGAACCCTGCCGACACCTTCCTCGACATGTCCACCTGGGGCCAGGGCATCGTCTGGATCAACGGCCGCTGCCTGGGGCGCTACTGGAGCGTCGGCCCGACGCAGACGATGTATCTGCCGGGGCCGTGGATCAAGGCCGGCCGCAACGAGGTGGTCGTGCTGGACTTGACCGGTCCGCGCGCCAACCGCATCGAGGGCAAGCTGACGCCCGTTCTCGACCAACTGCGCCCCGAGCTCGACCTCCCACGTCCGCCCAGCACCGCCCGCCCGCGCCTGGCCGGGCTGACGCCTGTGCACGCCGGCCAATTCGCCAGCGGCTCGGCGACCCAGGATGTGCGCTTCAACGAGCCGGCACGCGGCCGCCAGCTCTGCATCGAAGTGCTCGATGCCTTCGACGGCAAACCCCGTGCGGCTATCGCTGAACTCGCGGTGCTCGACGCGCAGGGCAAGCCCCTGAACCAGACCGCCTGGACCATCGCCTACGTCAGCAGCGAGGAAGCGCGCAAGGAAGACGGCGGCGCGTTGAACGCGATCAACGGCCAGGCGACGGATTACTGGCACACGGCCTACAGCGGCGCCATCAAACCCGCGGGCCCGCCGCGCCTCATCATCGATCTAGGCAGCCCCACTGACATCGCCGGTCTGCGCTACACGCCACGCCAAGGGCCGGACAGCGTCACCGGCCGCATCCGCCGCTACCGCGTGTTCGTTGGTGACAATCTGGTTGCAGATTAAGAAAGAGACAACCATGAACCAACAAGTCATCGGCAAGTACAGGTGGACCATCTGCGCGCTGCTGTTCTTCGCCACCACCGTCAATTACCTGGACCGCCAGGTGCTCAGCCTGCTGGCACCGTCGCTGTCCAAGGAGTTCGGCTGGTCCAACACCGACTACGCCAACATCACAGCAGTCTTCCAGTTCGGCTACGCGATCTCCATGCTGTTCGCGGGCCGCTTCATCGACGCCATCGGCACCAAGCGGGCCTTCGCCATCGCGGTTGTCGTCTGGTCGCTCGGCGCCATGATGCATGCCTTCTCCGTGCCCATTGGCGGCATCCTGGTGGCGCTCGGCGTCGGGCTGCCCGTGTCGGTGATCGGCTTCATGGTGTCGCGTGCGGTGCTGGCCCTGGGCGAGGCGGGCAACTTCCCCGCCGCCATCAAGGCGACCGCTGAGTACTTCCCCAAGAAGGAGCGCTCCTTCGCGACGGGCATCTTCAATTCGGGCGCCAACGTCGGCGCCATCCTGGCGCCACTCACCGTGCCATGGATTGCTGTCACCTGGGGCTGGCAGATGGCCTTCATCGCCATCGGCGCCATCGGCTTCCTGTGGGTCGCGCTGTGGCTCAGCTTCTACGACGCGCCCGCCCAGCAGCGCCGGCTTGGCGCCGCCGAGCTGGCCTACATCAACAGCGACCGAGAGGCCACCGAGCCTGCCGTTGAAGGCGCCAAGGTGCCGTGGTTCCGCCTGCTCGCGCATCGCCAGACCTGGGCCTTTGTCGCCGGCAAGTTCCTGACCGATGGCGTCTGGTGGTTCTACCTGTTCTGGCTGCCCAAGTACCTCACCAGCCAGTACGGCATGAGCACGACCGACCTCGCGCTGCCGCTGACGGTGCTCTACAGCATGACCATGATCGGCAGCATCGGCGGCGGCTGGTTCCCCACCTACTTCATGCAGCGCGGCTACAAGCCCTACGACGGCCGCATGCGCGCCATGCTCGTCATCGCCTTCTTCCCGCTGGTGGTGCTGCTGGCCCAGCCGCTCGGCGGCACCAGCTACTGGCTGCCCGTGCTGCTGATCGGCATCGGCGCGTCGGCCCATCAGGCCTGGTCGGCCAACCTGTTCACCACCGTGTCGGACATGTTCCCCAAACGCGCCATCGGCTCGGTCGTCGGCATCGGCGGCATGGCCGGCGGCCTGGGCGGCGTGGCGGTGTCAAAGCTCGGCGGCTGGATCTTCGACGCCTACGGCGCGCGCGGCGACCTGGCGACGGGCTACATGATCATGTTCTCCATCTGCGCGCTGGCCTACCTCGTCGCGTGGGCGATCATGAAGACGCTGGTGCCGCAGCACAAAGACATCACCGTGCTTTGAGAATCCAGGAGATGCTTGTGCATGCAGGACTGACGGCCCGCCTGAGCGTGGCGCTATTCATGGGTGCGGCCTTCGCTGCGCAGGCTCAGGCACCGCAGGTGCAGCCCGTGCAGGTGGACGCCTCGCGGCCCGACTGGGAGAACCCGGCCGTCTTTGCACGCGGCAAGCTGCCGGCCTCAGCCACGCACTTCCCGTTCGAGAGCCGTGCGGCAGCGCTGGCCGGCGACAAGACCCGCTCGGTCCGCTACCAGACGATGGATGGCCCCTGGTCGTTCAGCTTCTCGCCGTCCTCTGACGACGTGCCCAATGGCTTCGAGAAGCCCGCCTATGACGTCTCCGCCTGGAAGACCATCAAGGTCCCCGCCATGTGGCAGGCAGAGGGCTATGACCAAGCCCGCTACAACAACATCACCTATCCGCACCCGGCCAACCGGCCGCTGATCCCGCACACCACCAACCCGGTGGGCTCCTACCGCCGCACGGTCGAGGTGCCGGCGAACTGGTCGGGGCAGGACGTCATCCTGCACATCGGCGCGGCCGGCTCCGCGTACCGGGTGTGGGTGAACGGCGCCGAGGTGGGCTACTCGGAGGACTCCAAGCTGCCTAGCGAGTTCGACGTCACGGCGCTGCTGAAGCCCGCGCAGAAGAACGTCATCGCCATCCAGATCCACCGCTGGTCCGATGGCTCTTACCTGGAGGACCAGGACTTCTGGCGCGTCTCCGGCATCGAGCGTTCGGTTTACTTGAAGGCGGTACCCAAGACCCGGCTCACCGATCTCTTCGTCCACGCCGGCCTCGACAAGGACTACCGCCACGGCCTGCTGTCGACCGACGTGGCGCTGACCGAGCGACCCCAGCCGCTGCAACTGCGCATGACGCTGCTGGACGGCGACAAGGTGATCGCGACCCAGGCAGCCACGGTCTCGGCTGGCGCGGCAAAGACCGAGACGCTGGCGGTGCCCGTGCCGAACGTTCGCCAGTGGACCGCCGAGACGCCCAACCTCTACACGCTGCTGGTCGAGCTGCTCGACGCCGACGGCAGGCTCGTCCAGGCGACGCCGCAGCGCATCGGCTTTCGCACGATCGAGATCAAGCGCGGCCTGGTGATGGTCAACGGCCGGCCCATCGTCATCCGCGGCGTCAACCGCCACGAGCACGACCCCGAGACCTTCCACGTCATGTCGGAAGCCTCCATGCGCCGCGACATCGAGCTGATGAAGCGCAACAACATCAACGCGGTGCGCACCTCGCACTACCCGAACGCGGAGCTCTGGTACGCGCTGGCGGACGAGTACGGGCTCTACGTCATGGACGAGGCTAACATCGAGAGCCATGCCTACATGGACTATGGGCACCGGTTTCCAGAGCTGAGGCCGAAGATTCAACTCGGCTTCGACCCGGCCTGGGAGGCCGCGCACGTCAGCCGCGTGCTGAACATGGTCGAGCGCGACAAGAACCACCCCTCGGTGATCTTCTGGTCGCTGGGCAACGAAGCCGGCATCGGCCCCACCTTCGAGAAAGCCGCCGCGCAGGCGCGCCAGCGCGACCCGTCGCGCCTGATCTCTTATCTCGGCTGGGGCACGCTGGACTGGGACCACCAACCCAATGCCTACGTCGACATCTACGCGCCGATGTATGACGACATCGAGAAGATGGTGGACTGGGCCACCGACCCCACTCGCACCCAACCCATGATCCAGTGCGAGTACGCCCACATGCAGGGCAACTCGGGCGGCAACTTCAAGGACTACTGGGACACGGTCTACAAGTACGAGAAGCTGCAGGGCGGCTTCATCTGGGACTGGGTCGACCAGTCCATGTATCGCACCACCAAGGACGGCCGGCGCTACTGGGGCGACGGCGGCGAGTACGGCCCGAATCCGGGCGGCGACATCGAGTTCGGCGACGGCCTGATCCAGCCCGACCGCACGCCCAACCCGCATGTCTACGAAGTGCAGAAGGTCTACTCGCCGATCCAGTTCGAGGCCTTCGATCCGGTCACTTCGACCGTGACCGTGCGCAACCGCCACGACTTCCGCGACCTCTCGGACTTTGCCTTCGAGTGGGCGCTGCAAGAGAACGGCGTGACCGTCGCCTCTGGGTCGCTGGCGGCGCTGTCGACGGCAGCGCGGCAAACGCAGAAGGTGAAGCTGCCGCTGGCCGGCCTCCCGCGCAGGCAGGGCGCGGAGTACTTCGTCACTGTGCGCGCCAAGGCGAAGGCGGGTGCCGTGCCGCTGACGCCCGAGGGCTATGTCGTCGGATGGGAGCAGTTCGCCATCGCGCCGCATGCGCTCGCATCCGGCCCGCTCGCCAAAGGTGAAGTCCAGCTGACAGAGGGCGCAGACGCCGTGACCCTGTCCGCCGCAGGCACGACCCTGGTGCTCGACCGCAAGACCGGTCTGTTGACAAGTTATGGCAAGAGCGGCGCGCCGCTGCTGAGCGGCGGCCGGCCGAACTTCTTCCGCGCCGAGACCGACAACGACACGCTGACCGGCACGGTGCGCCAGCAAACGCCCTGGAAGCTGATGACCAGCGAACGCCAGGTCCGCTCGGTCGTGAGCCGTCGCTTGCCTGGCGGCGGCGCGGAGGTCACGGTCGACCATCACCTCGGCGCCGGCGCGGCCCGTTTCGCCACCACGTACACGATGGCCGGCGACGGCAGCGTCGATGTGGCGGGGCTGTTCACCCCGCTCAAGAGCGACCTGCCGCCGCCGGTGCGCGTCGGCCTGTGGTTCGACATCCCGCAAACACTGGCGACCGTCGGCTGGTATGGCCGCGGCCCGCACGAGAGCTATGTCGACCGCAAGACCGGCGCGGCCGTCGGCCTGTGGCGCGGCGCCATCGCCGAGCAGAACCACGACTACATGCGCCCGCAGGACACCGGCAACAAGGTCGACGTGCGCTGGCTCGAAGTCTCTGGCGGCGGCCGTGGCGTGCGCGTGGAGGGCAAGCAGCTATTCACGGCCAACGCGCTGGCCTTCCCCTACACCGACCTCTACCGCCGCCCGCCCGGCACGTGGAAGAGCAGCGACATCGTGCCGCGCGAGCACGGCACGCTGCTGATCGACGGCGCGCAATGGGGCGTGGGTGGCGATAACTCCTGGAGCCATGTCGGCCAGCCGCATATGCAATACCGGACGAAGCTGGAACCCGTTCGCGTCGCCTTCCGCCTTCGGCCGTTCGACGGCGAGGGCAGCACGGCAGAGAAGGCCTTGCCCGCCCAGGCGACGATGCCGCAATAGGACGGCTTCGCTCAACCGCTTGCTCGTTGTGGGCCAAGAGACCAGCTAGCCTCGCCGCTGCCTTCGAGCCCTTCTTTCCAGGACCACTCCATGACCCTCCGCCGCCGCACGCTGGCCCTCGCCGTTACCGCCGCCGCCTTCAGCCTGGCCGCCCAGGGCGCCCTGGCCACCGACAAGATCGCCCTCGTCGCCAAGAGCTCGGGCAACGGCTTCTTCATCGCCGCTCACCAGGGCGCGCTGGAAGCGGCCAAGGCGCTGGGTGGCGTGGACATCGTGCTCGCCAGCCCTTCCAAGGCCACGGCCGAGGGGCAGATCGAGGTCATCAACACGCTGATCGCGCAGAACGTGAAGGCCATCGTCATCTCCGCCAACGACCCCGACGCGCTGGTGCCGGTGCTGAAGAAGGCCATGGCGCGTGGCATCAAGGTGGTGTCCTTCGATTCGGCGGTGCGCAAGGATGGCCGCCTCGTGCATCTCGCGCCCTCGTCCAATGCGCTGATCGGCCAGAAGCTCGTGAGCCTCGCGACCGACGCCATCGGCAGCAGCGGCGAGATCGCCGTGCTGTCGGCCACGGCCCAGGCGACCAACCAGAACCTGTGGATTGGCGAGATGAAGAAGGCGCTGGCCCAGCCGGCGGCCAAGGGCTTGAAGCTGGTCAGCGTGGTGTACGGCGACGACCAGACCGACAAGAGCTATCGCGAGGCACAGGGTTTGCTGAAGAGCTACCCGAACCTGAAGGCCATCGTCGCGCCGACGACCGTCGGCGTTGCGGCCGCCGCAAAGGCCGTGCAGGACGAGAAGAGGGTCGGTCAGGTGTTCGTCACCGGCCTGGGCCTGCCCTCCGAAATGGCCGGCCATGTGCGCAGTGGCGCGGTGAAGAGCTTCGCCATCTGGAACCCCATCGACCTGGGATACTCGGCTGTCTACATCGCCCACGGCCTCGTCACCGGCAAGGCCGCGGCGACTGCGGGCGCCAAGATCAGCGTCGGCCGCGTCGGCACGGTCACGCTGGACGCGAACACGGAAGGCGTGATGGCCGAGCCGTTCACCTACGACGCCGGCAATGTCGACAAGTTCGCCAAGTTCTTCTGACCCTGGCACGGTGCTCCTCCTGCGGGGCATCCACAAGCGCTTCGGGCCCACGCATGCGCTGCGCGGGGTTGACCTTGAACTGAGGGCTGGCCAGGCGCTGGCAGTGATCGGCGAGAACGGCGCGGGCAAGTCGACGCTGGTCAAGATCCTCACCGGCGTCCACCAGCCCGACGAGGGCGAACTGCTGATTGACGGGCAACCGCTGCGCCTGCGCGACACGCACGCGGCCCAAGCTGCCGGCATCGTCGCCGTGCACCAGGAAACGGTGATGTTCGACGAGCTGACGGCGGCGGAGAACATCTTCATCGGCCGGCAGCCCATGCGCGGGCCGGCGGGCCTGCGTGTCGTGGACTGGGCGACGATGAACCGGCTGGCGCAAGAGGTGCTCGACGAGGTGGGCGCGGGCTTTGACGCCACCACGCCGGTGAGCCAGCTCAGCCTGGCGCAACGGCACCTGATCGAGATCGCGMRGGCGCTGTCGCACMAGGCTCGCGTSGTCATCMTGGACGAGCCGACCGCCGCGCTGTCGCAGGCCGAGATCCGCGATTTCTACGGCCTCGTGCGCGGGCTGCTGGCTCGCGGCGTGGCGGTGCTGTTCATCTCGCACAAGTTCGACGAGCTGTTCGCCGTCTGCGACAACTACGTGGTGCTGCGGGATGGCGCGTCGGTGGGCAGTGGCCGCATGAAGGAGGCCACCGAGCCGGAGCTGCTGCGGCTGATGGCCGGACGCAACATCGAGCAGGTCTACCCGCGCGTGGATACGCAGCCCGGCGCGACCGTGCTGGAGGCCCGCGACCTCAGCCACCCGACCGAGTTCGACGGCATCAGCTTTGCACTGCGGCGTGGCGAGATCCTGGGCTTCTATGGCCTGGTCGGCGCAGGGCGCAGCGAGGTCATGATGGCGCTGATGGGGCTGAAGCCGCTGGTGCGCGGCAGCATCCTGATAGACGGCCAGGAGCGGCGCATCCGTGACGCGGCCGACGCCATCTCGCTGGGCCTGGCCTATGTGCCCGAGGAGCGCCAGCGCCAGGGCGGCATCCTCGATTTCTCGGTGCGGCACAACCTCAGCCTGGCCGCGCTGGCCGGGCCTGGGCATGCCGTCAAGGGCCAGGTCTCGCGCGGGCCTTGGCTGTCCGCCCTGCGCGAGAGCGCGCTGGCGCAGCGGCTCATCGAGCGGCTGAGCATCAAGACCGCCAGCCAGGACACGCCGCTGTCCGGCCTCTCCGGTGGCAACCAGCAGAAGGTCGTCATCGGCAAGTGGCTGGGGCTCAACCCGCGCGTGGTCATCCTGGACGAACCCACAAAGGGCATCGACGTCGGCGCCAAGCAGGCCGTCTATCAACTGGTGGCGGAGATGGTGGCGCAGGGGCTGGCTGTCATCCTGGTGTCTTCGGAACTGCCCGAGGTGATGCACCTGGCCCATCGCGTGATTGTCATGAAGCGTGGCCGGCAGGTCGCAGAGTTCCAGCGCGGCGAGGTGGATGCAGAAACCATCGTGGCTGCGGCTTCCGGCCTGGCGTTGCAGGGCAGGGCCGCCGCATGACGCGCCGCGAGCTGGCGCTGGCGGCCGTCATCGTGGCCATCACCTTGGCCGTGGGCTTGCGGTCGCCCGTCTTCCTCACACCTCGCAATGCGCTCGACATCGCCAACGATTCGGCGCTGCTGGCCATCCTCGTCATCGGCCAGATGCCCGTTCTGCTCACGCGCGGCATCGACCTGTCCGTGGCGTCCAACCTGGCCTTGACGGGCATGCTGGTGGCGCTGGTCGGCAAGCTCTTTCCGGGTGCCGGCGCGCCGGTGCTGATCGTGCTGGCGCTGGCGCTGGGCGCGGCGCAGGGCGCCGTCAACGGCTGGCTGATCACGCGTTTCGAGCTGCCGCCCATCGTCGTTACGCTGGGCACCATGTCGGTCTACCGCGGTGCCATCCATTTGGTCAGCGGCGGCGCCTGGGTCAACGACCAGGACATTCACGCGTCCATCAAGGCCCTGCCTCGCTCGGAGCTGCTGGGCCTGCCGCTGCTGGTGTGGTTTTCGGCCGTCGTCGCAGCGTTGGGGTGGTGGCTGCTGCGCTGGCGCCGGGCAGGGCGCGACCTCTACGCCTGCGGCGGCAACCCGCATGCGGCGCTGGTCGTGGGCATCCCGGTGCCGCAGCGCATCCGCATGGCCTACACGCTGTCGGGCGCGCTGGCCGGGCTCGCCGGCCTGCTCTGGGTCGGCCGCTATGCCATTGCCTTCACCGAACTGGCGACAGGATTCGAGCTGACGGTGATCGCGGCCTGCGTCATCGGCGGCGTCAGCATCGCCGGCGGTGTCGGCACGGTCGGCGGCGCGCTGCTGGGCGTGCTGTTCATCGGCGTCATCAACGCGGCCCTGCCGGTCATCCACGTCTCGCCGTTCTGGCAGCAGGCCATTGCGGGTGCCGTCATCCTGATCTCGGTGCTGCTGAACTCCCGGGCTCAGCGCCGGTCGGGACAGCAGATCCTCGAAAGGCCAGCCGCATGAAAGCCTGGGGTTCCTGGGAGCGCGTGCTGGCGGCGCTGATCGTCGCCGTCTACGTCGGCTTCGGGCTTGGCATCGACGGCTTTGCCTCGCCCTACGCCGTGGCCGACAGCACAACCAACATGTCCGAGAAAGCCTTGATCGCGATGGCCATGGCGCTGCTGATCATTGCCGGCGAGATCGACCTGTCCATCGCCGCGACCATGGCGCTGTGCTCGCTGGCCATGGGCTACGCGATGCAGGCAGGTGCGGGTGCGGCCGGCATGCTGGCCGCCGCCCT
Organism: Roseateles sp. P5_E8; assembly: GCF_054177665.1. Taxonomy (NCBI): domain Bacteria; kingdom Pseudomonadati; phylum Pseudomonadota; class Betaproteobacteria; order Burkholderiales; family Sphaerotilaceae; genus Roseateles; species Roseateles sp. P5_E8. Next base: position 41,000 of record NZ_JBGCUM010000013.1, read on the forward strand.
GGGTTGTGGCCTCGCCTGCGGCGCCTTCAACGGCTGGTTGGTCACGCGCTGGCAGTTGCCCTCCATCGTCGTCACCATCGGCACGCTGTCGCTCTACCGCGGCCTGGCCCTGGTGCTGCTGGGCGACCAAGCCATCACCGGCTACCCCGAGTGGCTGAGCCAGTGGGGCAATGGCACGCTGGGCGACCTGGCGGGCTGGCCCTGGCTGATCGTGCCCATCGAGTTCGGCGTCATGGGCGCCGTGGCCGTTGCGTTCATGCTGCTGCAACACCGCACGGTGCATGGCCGGCGCATCTACGCCATCGGCGCCAACCCCGTGGCGGCGCGCTTCTCGGGCATCGCCGTGCAGCGCTACCGGCTGGGGCTGTTCGTCGTTGCCGGCCTGATGGCGGCGCTGGCGGCCGTGCAGCTGACGGGCCGCATCGGCAGCACGCGGCCCAACCTCGCCATGGGCTGGGAACTGGACGCCATCACCATCGTCATCCTCGGTGGCGTGGCGATTCAAGGCGGGCGCGGCAGCATCGTCGGCGTGCTGCTGGCGACGGTGCTGCTGGGCGGCTTCACCTTCGCGCTGGGCATGTTGAATGTCTCCGGCATGGTGATGACGATCATCGTTGGCGCACTGCTGATCGGCGCGATGGCCTGCGGGGCCAAATTTCGCAAGCTGGGCCGGTAGATTCCGCGCCGGCAAGCCGGCCCCGCAAGCGCTGTGCCCGCACATCGGCGGCGCCATGAAGCGGATGCCGAACATCTTTCCGATGTCACCTTCGTCGGCCGGTTGGCTACCTGCAAGTACTGCAACCTGGACCTGGTCGTCTCCCAGGCGCTGACGGCGGCCAAGCGGCTGGTGGTGCCGTGACCGTAGCGGGAACGCGGTTTGCCGGTAGGGGGAGCTTCAGGAGTTCCCCATGCATCCTCTGCTTGTTTTGGCCAGTGCCCTGGCCGCGCCTGTCGTCGTGCTGGCGCCGTTGGCCTTTGCGGACCTCGGCGCGGGCGGCCGGCCATGAGCGCCGTCAACAACATCCACGGGCACCAGCGCGTCGCCCCCCTGGTGGCCGCTGCGATGCTGCTGGGCGCGGGGCTGGGTGGGCTTTTGGACGGCATCCTGTTTCACCAGATCCTGCAGTGGCACAACATGTTGTCGGCGCGCATCTCGCCTGACAACCTGATGGGCGCCAAGGTCGGCATGTTCTGGGGGGGCATCTTCCATGGTGCGGTGTGGTTGATGACCCTCGGCGGCGTGGCGATGCTGTTCAGGGCCGGGCGCCGCCCTGACGTGCTCTGGCGTGCCGGCCCACTCGCTGGCGGCGCCTTGCTTGGCTGGGGCCTCTTCAACCTGGCCGAAGGGGTGATTGCTCATCACCTGCTGGAGCTGCATCACGTCATGGAGGATTCACCAACTCCTGGGGCCGGGGACCTGGCCTTTCTGACCTTCGGGCTGGCGTTGGTGGTTGGCGGTGCGGGGCTGGTCATCGCAGGCCGCAGCGATAGCCGCCAAACCCGTGAAGCGCAAAACTGGCGTAAACCTGCGGTGGAAATGCAGTTGTGAGCGTTGCCTTTTAGGCCAGTACGACCTCGATGCCACGCCCGCGCAGCTGGTCGACAATGGCTTGATCGGCGCCGCTGTCGGTGATCAGCATGTCCAGCTGCTCCACCGGCGCGATGACGGAGAGGTTGCGCTTCATGAGCTTGGAGGCGTCCGCCACGGCCACGACCTGGCGGCTGATCTTCATCATCTGCGCGTTGAGCTGGGCCTCCAGCAGATGGGGCGTCATCAGGCCGATGTCGGGGTCCAGGCTGTCGACGCCAAGGAAGAGGCGGTCGRCATACAGCCCTTGCAGCGCGGCCACGGCCTGGGGGCCGGACAGCGAGTAGGAGTTGGGCCGCAGTTGGCCGCCCGGCATGATGAGGGTGACGTGCGGCACCGTAGCCAGCAGGCCGGCGATGTTCAGCGCGTTGGTGATGACGTTCAGAGACGTCAACTTCAAACCGCGGATCTGCTTGGCGATCTCTTCGGTGGTGGAGCCCGAGTCGAGCAGGATGGTCTCGCCGTCGCGGATCAGGCGCACGGCCTCGGCGGCGATGCGCACCTTCTGCTCGTGGCGCAGCTTCTGCTTCACGCCGATGGGCACTTCCTCGGTGTCACGCTGGGCCAGCGCGCCGCCGTGGGTGCGCAGCACGGCACCGGTGGAGGCCAGCGAGTTCAGGTCGCTGCGAATGGTGACGACCGAGGTGCCGAAGCGCTCGGCCAGCTCTTCCACCGTGACGCGGCCCTGGCTCTGCACCAGCTCGCGGATGAGGCGTCGCCGCTCGTCGATGAGCAGCGGGCTTTCGGTTTTCGCGAGTGAGGTGGTGGGGGTGGGCATGCAGGTGGTGAGACGCGGGGCCGACTTTCGAATGATATCGACGAGAAGCTCAGCCCAGTCTGGCCAATGCGGCGGGTGCCAGCGACTGGCCGGCCAGTCGCGCGGCGTACAGCGCGGCACCGAGTTCTGGGCCGAAGCGCGGCGTCTTCAGCACGGCACCAGGCAGGCGGCGGGCGAGGGCGGCCCGCAGCGGGCCTTGCACCAGCTCACCTGCGGCGAACACGCCGCCCGAGTAGGACACCGGCACGGCCTGGATGCCCGTCACGCCGAGGTTGCGCGCCACGCCTGCGGCCAGCGCCGCCAGCTCGTCGCCTGCGCGCACGAGCAACTGGCGGGCTTGCGCGTCGCCGGCCTTGGCGGCGGCCGTGGCCAGGCGGGCGACCTGGGCCAGCTCGCTGCGCGCGGCGCTGCCGTTGATGGCGGCGCAGAGGTCGAGGTCGTGCTTCAGGCCGAAGTGCTCGCGCACGAGGTCCATCAAGGCACCGGGTTCGGCGCGGCCGTCGGCCATGCGCGAGAACAGCGCCAGCACCTCGCGCGCCAGCCAGTGGGCCGAGCCTTCGTCGCCAAAGACCTCACCCCAGCCACCGCAGCGCGCGCCGCGGCCCATCCATTCGCCATAGGCAATGGAGCCCGTGCCGGCAACGAGGCTGATGCCGTCGGCGCCCGCCAGCGAGCCGGCCCAGCTGCAGACCATGTCGTTGCCGACGGTGCTGCGCGGCAGCAGGCCGGCCAGCAGTGTGTCGAAGGACGCCAGCAGCGCGCTGTCCTCGCCGTGGGCGGGCAGGCCGGCGAAGGCGTGGGTGACGTCAGACGCGGGCACGCCGGCCTGGCCCAGCACGGCTTGAACGCCGTCCTGCAGCAGCGTGCGCAGCGCTTCGAAGCCGATCTCAAGGTAGTAGCTCGTTGTCGACTCGTGGCGCGCGAGCAGGCTACCGTCGGCGCTGATGAGAACGAAGGCGGTCTTGGTGCCGCCGCCGTCTATGCCGAGGAACATGGGGCTCATCGCTCTTGCTGCTGTTGCGGGTTCAGGGGATGGATGGTGACACCRCTGACGACGCGCGTGACGGTGCCCGAAGCGCTGGGGTTGTCGGGCGTGATGCCGCGCTGCAGCGAAGCGAGCAGTGCCAGGCATTGCGCAAAGACCAGGGCCACCGGCGCCAGGGCCAGGTCGGGCGCGGTGGTGGGCAGGCCCAGGGGCACGTCGTCGGCGTGGCTCGCGTCGTCGGTGCGCAGCGCCAGCACGCGGGCGCGGCCTTCGCGGCGCAGCTCCTGCAGCAGGTCCAGGTCGTACTGGCGCGTGTAGGGGTCGTTGGACAGGAAGATGACCACCAGCGTCCTGTCGTTCAGGATGGTCTTGGGACCGTGGCGAAAGCCCAGCGTGGAGTCCGCCAGCGCGACGAGCTTGCCGTCGGTCAGCTCCAGCAGCTTGAGTGCGGCCTCGCGGGCCAGGCCCAGCAGCGTGTTGCTGCCGAGGTAGACGACGCGCTCGAAAGGCTGTTCGGCCAGCGCGTAGAGGCGGTCGGTCTCGTGGACTGCAAGCGCCTGGCCGGCGCGGGCCAGCTCGGCAACCGGCGGCAGGGCCAGGCCGAAGGCCCAGGCGGCGGCCAGCAGCATGCCGGTGAAGCTGGACGTCATGGCGAACGCGCGGTCATGCGTCTCGTCGGGCAGCAGCAGCACGTGCGCATTGGCCTTGCCGGCCAGGCGCTGGTTCAGCTTGCCGTCGGCTGCGCAGGTCACGACGAGGTGGTGGCAGGTCTTGACGAGGCGGTCGGCCAGCTCCACGGCGGCCAGGCTTTCGGGGCTGTTGCCGGAGCGGGCGAAGGACACCAGCAGCGTCGGCACCTCGGGCTGCAGGCATTGCTCGGGGCTGGAGACGATGTCGGTCGTGGCCACCGCCTCGACGCGGATGCCGGCGCGCTGGCCGAAGTGGCGCAGCAGCGCCGGCGCAATGCACTGGCCGATGAAGGCGGAGCTGCCGGCGCCCGTCAGCACGATGCGCAGGTCGGGCAGGGCCAGCAGCGGCGCCAGGAAGGCATCGAGGGCGGGGCGCTCGGCCTGCAGTTGTGCGTAGACCATCTGCCAGACGTCAGGCTGATGGGCAATCTCACGGGCGGTGTGGGCAGCGCCCCGGTGGTCGAGATCGGTGGGGTCGAGATGGAGCAGGGTCATGGGTCAGGCAGCGCAGGCGTGCATGTAAGGGCGCAGGGCTTGGACGGTGCCGTCGCGCAGCAGGGAATCGGTGCGAGTGGTGATGCGGCCGTCGCGCACGGCCTCGTACTGGCGGGGCAGGTACTGGCTGAGCAGCGTCAGCGGCGGCGGCGCGGCGTCCAGGCGGGCCAGCATGGTTCGGCAGGCTTCGCGCACGGCCGGGTGGGCCCAGTAGTAGCGGATGCGGTCGCTCAAGGAGTAGGCCAGGTCGACCTGCAAACGGGCCGGGTCCTGGTAGTAGCCGCGCCAATGCTCGGGCTCCTGGCGCATGACGCCCAGCACGGTGGCCACCAGGCCTTCGCCCTTGCCCACCCATTCGCGCTCGACGGCGGCCAACGCCCACAGCGTCTCGCGCAGCGCAAAGGTCACGCCGGGGCCGACCTTGAGGATGGCGAAGTGGTCGCGCGCCAGTTGGGCCAGGCGCTCGGGCGTCTGGTAATCGGTCGAGTGGGCTTCAAAGACGAGGCCGGACTGGCCTTCGATGAAGGCGCTCAAGGCTTGGGCCTTCTCGGGGCGGTAGTCGATGACCTTGTGGTGGTCGAACTCCACACCGGGCTGCACCACCATGGCGACGACGCGCTCCCAGGCCAGGTCGAGCCCGGCGCGGGCGAAGGCGTGGCGGTGCAGTTCCAGCGTGGCGGCGGCCGCCTCGGGTGAGGTGACAGCGAGCTCGCCCAGGTCCTCGTGCGCGCCACCCGGCACGGGCACTTCGGTGCCGATGACGTAGACGGGCGGGTCACCGCGGTCCGGTGCATCCCGCCAGGCCTGCTCGGCCGCATGGCACAGGCGCACGGCGCGGGCGGCGATCTCGGGCTCGGGCAGCGGCACCGGGTCGCCGGCGCAGCTCATGGAGCAATCCAGGTGGATCTTGCGGAAGCCCGCGGCCACGTATTGCGCCACCATCACTTCGGCCTTGGCCATGGCGGCATCGGCCGGCAGCTTGCGCCAGGCGTTGGGTCCCAGGTGGTCGCCGCCCAGCAGCAGCAGTTCGGGCGCCAGCCCTTCGGCTGCGGCCATGTCCATCACGTAGCGGCGGAAGTCCAGCGGCGTCATGCCGGTGTAGCCGCCGTCCTGGTTGACCTGGTTGGACGTGGCCTCGATGAGGGCGGGCCGGCCTTGCGCGGCGCATTCGCGCAGCGTGGCGGCGATGACGACGGGGTGGGCCGAGCAGACGGACGGGATGCCGATGGCGGCGTGTTCAGTTGGGCGTGCGCGCTTGTGGCGGCGCACGAGGTCGAGCATGAGCTTCATGCCGCTTCTCCTTGGGCAGATGGGGCGGGGGTTTCGGGTTGCAGCGCCAGCAGCAGCGCGGCGAGCAGGGCCAGCGCGATGCCGGCCAGCTTGGCGCCGCTGGGCGTGGTGCCGCTGAGGGCCATGGACAGCACGGCCGTCAACAGCGGCGCGCCGGCGTTGACGAGGGGGGACACGACCATGGCCTTGCCGTAGCGGAAGGCGTAGACGAGGGTCAGCGCGCCGATGGCGTTCAGCACCTGCGTGACGGCCGCGAGGCCGGGGCCTTGCCAGCCCCAGTTGATGGGCTGGCTGAAGTCGGTCATCGCCAGCGCCACCGGCACGCAGGCCAGCGCGCCGACGGTCATGTAGAAGAAGATGCTCTCGGCGCTGCTGCCGGCGTTGGCCAGCTTGATGAAGTAGGCCTGCAGGCCCCAGGCGGCCAGCACGACGAGGGCCAGCACGAACCACAACCCCAGGCCTTGGCCACCCTGGCCGAGCTGCAGGTCGAACAGCGGCAGCGCGCACAGCGCCAAAGCTATGCCCGCCACGCCCAGCTTGCCGGTGCGCTCGCCCAGCAGGCCGAAGCACAGCGCGATGGTGATGGCCGGCGACAGCGACACGATGGGGAAGATCAGGTAGGCCGGGCCGGACTGCACCGCGCGGAACAGCAGCATCTGGCCGCCGGCGCCGAGCAGGCCCACGGTCAGCCCCAGCACGACGGAGCGGCGGTCGCGCTCGATGCGCCAGCTAGCGCGGGCCAGCACGATGACGGCGGGCGGGATCATCGTCAGCGCCCAGACGACGTAGATCAGCGTGTCAGGGAAACCGTGTTCGGCGGGCAGGCCGGCGAAGGCGCCCCACACGCCCCAGAGCAGGGTCGTGACGAGGGCATGGAAGAGCCATTTGCTCTGCATGGGCAGCATCTTTCGGGTTGCACGATGGCCAGCGGCCAACTTTCGTGTGAAAGCATAAACGAACGAAAACGAAAACACAACGGCGCAAGCCCTTTCGTATGTCAAATTTCATGGGTGGCCTGCAAATACCCATATAGCTCGGGGCGTCGCCTCTATGTCAGCGTACTGGAAGCCTTTCGTGGCATGATCTATCGAAAGCAATGTGCATTGGTAAAAACGATATACGAAATCAAACGAAAGAATTCGTAGACTTGCGGCAAGCCGGTTCGGGGGCACTTTTTCCAGAACCGGCAAGCCCACCCCGGGGATCGCTACCCCGGTAACCACCAGCAGATTGCTTCTGGCTGCCCTGACGGCAGCCGCGCCACAAAAAGGAACCGTTCGATGAGTCCTCGACTGCAACCCCCCTCGACCGCAGCGCAAGCCCATGCCGGCTTTGCGCTGCACCCCCTGACCGTTGCCGGCCTGCTGGCCCTGGCCGCGTTCGGTGCCCCCGCCCTGGCCCAGGAGGCCGCGACCAAGGTTGAGCCCGACACCCTGGAGCGCGTGGAAGTCACCGGCACCCGCGCCAGCCTGCAGAAGTCGCTGACCCTGAAGCGCAACGCCGCCGGCGTGCAGGACAGCATCAGCGCGACCGAGCTGGGCCGCTTCCCCGACAACAACGTGGCCGACTCGCTGAGCCACATCACTGGCGTGTCGATCTCGCGAACGGCGGGCGGCGAAGGCCAGAAGGTCAGCATCCGCGGCTTAGGGCCCGAATACACGATCACGACCTTCAACAACCGCCTGCTGGGCACGGACAGCGCCGGCCGCTACTTCGCCTACGACGTGCTGCCCGCCGACGTCATCAGCGGCGCCGACGTCATCAAGTCCGCCCAGGCGTCGAACATGGAAGGCGCCATCGGCGGCCTGGTGAACCTGCGCTCTGCCAGCCCCTTCGACCAGAAGGGCCAGCGCGGCCTGCTGCGCGTGGAGGCCGACCGCAACCAGATGAGCAGCCTCAACGGCACCAAGCTGTCGGGCACCTACAGCAATACCTTTGGCGACACGGTCGGCGTGCTGCTGGGTGTGGTGTACGCCAAGCGCGACGTGCGCACCGACACGGCCGGCAATGACGGCGGCTGGAGCCGCAACCCGGCGCCGAACAAGCCGGAACTCTTCTGGCCCTGGGGCAACACCTGGGGCGGCAACATCGACCCCAACGGCAATGGCCAGCTGGACCTGGACGAGGAAGGCCTGATCGCCCCGGGCCAGTTCCGCTTCGGCACCATCATGGAAAAGAAGGAGCGCATGGCGCTGTCGGGCAAGGTGGAGTGGCGGCCCAGCAGCGACGTGAAGGTCGTCGTCGACGGCTTCAAGACGCGGCTGGACTCGCCGCAGGTCGGCTACCAGCTGTCGTTCTACCCGCTGTACGCGCCGGGCCGCTGGTCCAACATGAAGATCAGCAATGGCGTGGTCACCGACTTCACGCTGGCCAACCCGAATCCGGAGATGGCGCTCAACCCCGAGCTGCTGAACAAGACCGAGTACCGCGTCGTCGACACGGCGATGTATGGCGCCAACGCGGAATGGAAGCTCTCGCCGACCCTGACGCTGACGGGCGACCTCTACGAGTCCACCTCCAAGCGCCACTCCGGCGGCAACGACAGCTACGTCGTGCTGCGCATGAACCAGCCCAACGTGACGCGCATCCAGCTGACCGGCTCGGCGGTGCCCGACGTGAAGACCACCTTCGCCGACGGCCGCGACCTGCAGACCGGCCTGGCGCAAGGCCTGTTCAAGCCCAGCGACTTCAACACCCACTACTACAGCCGGGCCGGCGACAACATCGACGACAAGATCAGCGGCGCCACCGCCAACCTGGACTGGAAGCTGGACCGGTTCTACATCGACCAGCTGAAGTTCGGCCTCAGCCAGACCAACCGCAAGAAGTCGCGTGACCTGATCAACAACGCCTTCAACGCGGGCGACGGCCACTACTCGGGCGCCAGCGCCATCAACGTCGGCGCGCTGGGCGGCAACGTCATCAACCAGACGCTGAGCCCCGACGGCTTCCTGGACGGCGTCAGCGGCAACTTCCCGCGCAGCTTCCTTGGTTTCGATGTAAACAACTACGCCGAGGCCCTGAAGGCCTATGACGGCAAGCCGCGCCCCGGTGGCGGCGTCTACAGCTCGGCGGCTTCAGCGCCGGCCTGGAACCCGCTGGAAAGCTACCGCGTGACGGAGAAGACGACGACGGCCTTCGTGCAGGCCGACATGTCGGGTGAGGGCTGGAACGCGGACGTCGGCGTGCGCTTCGTGAAGACCCGGACGACCGCCCAGGCCTGGGACGCCAAGATCACCAACATCATCGAGAACGGCGCGTTCAACTACACGGCCGTGTATGCGGCGCCTTCGGTCGTGCAGCAGGAGACCAGCTACAACTTCGCGCTGCCGACGGTCAACTTCACCTGGCTCTTCACCGACAACCTGCAACTGCGCCTGGGTGCGGCCAAGACCATGGCGCGCCCGTCGGTGGACAAGCTGGCGCCCACCAGCACCACCAACAGCATCTCCTGGGGCGACTTCACGCAGGTCTTCGGCGGCAACGCCGAGCTCAAGCCCTACAGCGCCCGCCAGTACGACGCCTCGCTGGAGTGGTACTACGCCAAGGACTCGGCGCTCACCTTCGCCGTCTACCAGAAGAACATCAAGAACCAGATCACCAGCATCTGGCTGACGGGCCAGGACATCGGCGCGCCGGGCGGGCGGTTGTTCAACATCAGCAAGCCCATCAACGGCGACAAGGCCTTGGCGCGCGGCTTCGAGATCGGCCTGCAGCATCTGTGGAACAACGGCTTCGGCGTGCGGGCGCAGTACACCCGCAACAAGTCGCGCAGCTGGGTGGGCGGCGAGGAGCGTGCGCTGGAAGGCATTGCGCCGGCCACGTCGTCGTTCGGCCTGCTGTACGAGAAGGGACCTTGGAGCATGAGCGCCACGGCCGACCACACCGACGCCTTCGTCACCGCCACCAATGTGCTGGGCGCCGGCTTCAACGAGCGCGCCAAGGCCACGACCTGGATGACTGCCCAGGTCGCCTACGAGGTCAACAAGTGGCTGCGCCTCAGCATCGAAGGCAACAACCTGACCGATGCGACGCAGGAGTACACGCTGGGCAACAACGATGTGAAGCTGCCCCAGGGCTACTACCGCTATGGGCGCTCCGTCACAGTGGGCGCAAGCATCAAGTTCTGAAGTGGAATGAATGCCCCTCGTCCGGTCTCCCTGTGGGCCGGCTTGGGGCGGCCTGACGCTCGGTTCGAATATCCGGATTGAATTGCTGATGCAAAACCTTGTCTCCTCCGTTGCCGCCCTGCTTGCCGGGGCGGCCTTTTTCCCGGCTCTTGCTGCCGAGCCGACCTACACGATGGCCGACTACGGCCGCGTCGTGAAGATCGACGCCCATCTGCATCTGCACAACCCTGCGCCGGCCTTCATGGAAGCTGCGCAGCGCCAGAACTTCAAGGTGTTGACGATCAACGTCGACTACCCGGACTTCCCGCCGCTGGACGACCAGCAGCGCGTGGCGATCCAGCTGCAGAAGGCCTTCCCCAAGGACGTGGCCTGGGCGGCGAGCTTCTCGGTGGACGGCTCCGACCAGCCCGCCTGGCTGCCCGCCACACGCCAGCGCGTCGACGCGGCGCTGAAGGCCGGCGCCGTCGGCGTGAAGGTGTGGAAGAACATCGGCATGAGCCTTCGCGGCGCCGACAAGAAGCTGGTCATGATCGACGACGCCCGCTTCGCGCCGCTGTTCGACGACTTCGCCAAACGCGGCATCCCGCTGCTGGGCCACCAGGGCGAACCGCACAACTGCTGGCTGCCGTTGGAGAAGATGACGGTCAACAATGACCGCGAATACTTCAAGGCCCACCCGCAGTACCACATGCACTTGCATCCCGAGATGCCCAGCTGGGAGGCGCAGATGGCCGCGCGCGACCGCATGGTGGCGGCGCACCCGGGCCTGCGCTTCGTCGGCGTGCACCTGGCCTCGCTGGAGCGCGATGTCGACGAGCTGGCCGCCTTCCTGGACAAATTCCCGACCGCCGTGGTGGACGTGGCCGCACGCATCGGCCAGCTGCAATATCAAAGCCAGAAGGACCGCGAGCGCGTGCGCCGCTTCTTCATCAAGTACCAGGACCGCCTTCTCTACGGCAGCGACATGTCGCAAGCGCCCGGGCAGGACGGCGCCGCGCTAGGCAAGGAAGCCGAAGGCGTGTGGCGCATGCACTGGCGCTACTTCAACACGGCGGACAGCTTCAAGGTGAGCGACCTCGACAAGCCGGTGCAAGGCCTGGCGCTGCCGCGCGAGGTGGTGGACAAGCTCTACCGCACAAACGCCGAACGTGCCTTCCCCGGCGCCTGGGGTGGCAAACGATGACGGCTCGGCGCGCGTTTCTCCAATGGCTGGGCGCGGCGCCGCTGGTCACGCAGTTGCCTCTGGCGCACGCCGCTGAAGGCAAGGGTCATGTACGCGTGCAGGACGCTGCCGTGTCGCTGCAGTTCGACGAGCAGATGCGCTGCCGCGTCGTCAGCTTGTTGGGCAAGCAGCCCCTCACGCTGACCGCCTTCGACGCGAGCGAGCACCTCGTCGTGAAGGGCAGGGCGCTGAGCCGCTTCACGCTGCAGCAGGCCGAGCCGGGCAAGGCCAGCACGCCCTTTGGCGCCGGCCAGACGCTGCGCCTGGTCGGCCACTCATCGGAAGGCATTGAGAAGCGCGTCACCGTGACGCTGCTGGACGAGCACCCCGGCGTTGCGCTGCTGGACGTCAGCTACACGAACACTGGCGACAAGCCCGTCGCCGTCGACGCCTGGGTCAACGCCGCCCACCGCCTGGCCGCCGCACCGCGCCACGCGGGTGGCTGGTGGACCTACTCCGGCGCCAGCCATGCCGACCGGCGGGACTGGGTGCAGCCCGTCAAGCGCGGCTTCGAGCAGCGCAATTTCATGGGCATGAATGCGTCCGACTACGGCGGCGGCACGCCCGTCGTGGACGTCTGGCGCCGCGATGTCGGCGTCGCCGTCGGCCACCTGGCTCTTCAACCGCAGCTGCTTGCGCTGCCCGTGAAGGCCGTTGGTGATGCCGTCGAAGTCTCGCTGCGCAGCGACGCGCCGCAGACGCTGAAGCCGGGCCAGGTGCTCACCACGCCGCCCAGCTTCCTCGCCGTGCACCGCGGCGACTTCTTCGTGCCGCTGGACCGCTACCGTCGCCTGATGGCCGCGCAGGGTCTGGTGGCGCCCGAGCCGCCCGCCAGCGCCTACGAGGCGCAGTGGTGCGCCTGGGGCTATGAGCGCGACTTCTCGCTGGCGTTCGTCCGCGCCACGCTGCCCAAGGTGCAGGCGCTGGGCTTCAAGTGGGCCGTGCTGGACGACGGCTGGCAGGTGAAGACTGGCGACTGGACGCCCGACCTGGCCAAGTTCCCACGCGGTGCGGACGACATCAAGGCCTTGGTGGCCGACATCCACGCCCGCGGCATGAAGGCGCGGCTGTGGATCGCGCCGCTGGCCGTGGCACCTGGCAGCGACGAGTTGCACGACCACACCGACCTGCTGCTGCTGGACAAGGACGGCGCGGTGCAGAACGTGACGTGGTGGAACGCCTTCTACCTCTGCCCCGCCTATGAGAAGACGCAGGCCCGCCTGGCCGCCACCATCAAGATGATCATTGGCGACTGGGGCTTCGACGGCCTCAAGGTCGACGGCCAGCACCTCAACGGCGTGGCGCCGTGCTTCAACCCGGCGCACAGGCATGCGCGGCCGGAAGAGTCGGTGGAAGGCGTGTCGGCGTTCTACAAGGTCATGCACGAGTCGGCTCACGCGGCCAACCCGGAGGCTGTGGTGGAGGTCTGCCCCTGCGGCACCGGCTACGCCTTCCACAACATGCCCTTCATGGACCAGGCGCCAGCGTCCGACCCGCTGTCCAGCTGGCAGGTGCGCCACAAGGGCAAGACGCTGAAGGCGCTGATGGGCCGGTGGTCGGCCTACGCGGGCGACCACGTGGAGCTGAGCACCGGCGGGCAGGACTTCGCCTCCAGCGTCGGCATCGGCGCCGTCGTGGCCAGCAAGTTCACCTGGCCGGTGGACCCCAAGCCCAAGGACAGCTTTTTGCTGACGCCGGAGCGCGAGGCACATTGGCGGACCTGGGTGGACCTCTACAGCAAGCAGCGCCTGGCCGAAGGTCGCTATCGCGGCGAGCTGTACGACCTGGGCTTCGACAAGCCGGAGACGCATGTCGTCGAGCAGGGCGGCGCGCTGCACTACGCGTTCTATTCCGAGCGCTGGGATGGCCCGGTCACGTTGCGTGGCTTGGGCGCGGGCCGCTGGAAGCTGCGTGATTCGCTGACCGGCAAGGCGCTTGGCGTGGTGAGCGCCGACCAGCCTACGCTGCCACTGCGTTTCACGCACAGCCTGTTGATCGAGGCCCGCCCCGAAGCGGCGGACACGTTGCCCGTCGCGTTCGCCGGCAAGGTCAGGCAGGTGGGCGCCGACGGCTTCCCGCTCGCGTCGCAATGGGCCGACGCCCCCACCACCTTCTTCCGCCACGACTGGCAAGGCAAGGCGCTCGCCGGCCCGCAGTCCACCCGCGTACAGCTGCTGCGCAGCGCCGGCCAGCTCTACCTGCGCTTCATCTGCAAGTTCGAGGCGCTGAGCACTTTCGAGCGCGCGGGGTCCGCCACCGACATCTGGCCGCTGTGGGAGCGCGATGTCGTCGAGGTCTTCCTGCAGGCGCCGGACCGTGCGGGGCTGAAGAGCTACCGCGAGGTGGAGGTGTCGCCCAACGGCCTGCTGCTGGAGATCGCCGTCGAGGCCTCGGGCAAGAAGCGCATCTTCGGCGAGAGCCGCGCCAGGGCGCAGATCGATGCAAAGCACAAGGTCTGGACGGCCGAGCTGGCCGTGCCCATGCAGAGTGCGAGCGGCGCCGATGACGGCTGGCGGCTCAATCTGTTCCGCGTCGAAGGCCGGGGTATGGGTCGTGTCTACTCCAGCTGGAGCCCGACGCACACGCCAGAGCCCAACTTCCACCTCCCCGCCGCCTTCGGCCGCTTGATGACCCACACCGCATGAACGCTCGCCTCGCCTCCGCCCTGGCCCTCTTTCTGCTCGTCAGCGCCGCGCACGCGCAGCAGCAATCCCTGGCGCCCACGGGCCGCTGGGGCCACCAGCCTGTCGGCAGCGCGCCGATACCGCCCATGGGCTGGTCGAGCTGGAATGCCTTCCATATGGACCTCACCGAGCAGAAGGTGCTCGACTCCGCCCAGGTCATCGTCGACAGCGGGCTCGCCGCTGCCGGCTACCGCAGCATCAACGTGGACGACGGCTGGTGGCTGCACCGCCGTCTCAGCGACGGGCGCCTGCAGGTGCGCACGGGGCTGTTCCCGAGCGCGGCGACCGGCGGCGCGGCCGGCACGTCGCTGCGCCCTTTCACTGATCGCATCCATGCCCTGGGCCTGAAGGCGGGCCTCTACTCCGACATCGGCCGCAACGCCTGCTCGCAGGCGTACAACACCGACAGCCCCAACCTGCCCGAGGGCACGCAGGCCGAGCGCGAGGTGGGCCTGATGGGCAACATCGAGCGCGACATCGCGCTCTACTTCGGCGAGTGGAACTTCGACTTTCTGAAGGTCGACGGGTGTGGGCTGTCGTCATATGGCAAGGACCGCCCCCCGGTCACGTCCGGCCGCTTCCGCGAGTTCGGGCCCACGGTCGTCGAGGGCAACGTCAATCAGTCCGATGTCGAGGGCGCCCGCACGCTGTACAGCCGGGTCACGCAAGCGCTTCGCAGCGTGCGGCCGCTGGACGACTATGTGCTGTCAGTCTGCCTCTGGGGCGCCGCCAACGTGCGCAGCTGGGGCGCCGAGGTCGGCACGATGTGGCGCACCAGCCGCGACATCGCGAACACCTTCCCGCAGATGGTGCACAACTTCGACACCGTGGCCACGCGCGAGTTCTACGCCGGCCCCGGCCGCTGGAACGACCCCGACATGCTGGAGATCGGCAACGGCGATTTCGACGGCAAGCACCTGCTCGAAGCCCGCACCCACATGGGCCTGTGGGCCATCGTGGCAGCGCCGCTGATGATCGGCACCGACCTGTCCAAGGCGTCGCCTGCACTGATCGACGTGCTCAAGGCCCCCGAGGTGGTCGCCATCAACCAGGACCCGGTCGGCAATCAAGGCGTCCTCGCCTATGCCGACAGCGACCGGCAGATCCTCGTGAAGACGCTGGCCGACGGGCGCAAGGCGGTGCTGCTGTTCAACCGCACGGGTGCTGCCGCCAAGTTCACGCTGACCGCCGAGCACCTGAAGATGGACTCGACCCGGCCCATCGCGCTGCGCGACGCCTGGGCGCGCGCCGACGCCGGCACGTTCACGGGTCGGCGCGAGTTCGAGCTGCAGCCGCGCGAGGCGCTGCTGTTCACGGCGACGGGCAAGCACCTGCTGCCGCGCGGCTACTTCGTCTCCGAGCGCCCGGGCCAGGTCTATGTTGCGCGCGACGGCATCCGCGCGCTGGAGCAGGACCCCATCGGCTACCGCGCGATGGCGTCGTGGTCCACCACCGACAACGGCGGCACCCGCCCGGCCTATGCCGGCTGGGGCGGGCCGCGGGCTGACTCGACGCCCTACGACCAGGGCTTGAGCGTGCAGCGCCAGGCCTTCCGCCATGGCGTCGGCGTGCTCGCCGACTCGCGGCTGCAAGTCAAGCTGCCTGCCGGCTCGCAGCGCTTCACGGCCAAGGTCGGCGTGGACGACTCGACGCGCGGCAAGACGGCTGCCGTCAGCTTCGAGGTCTGGGGCGATGGCCGCCGCCTGGCCACCACCGCAGCGATGAAGTTCAACCAGCCGGCGCGCGATCTCAGCGCCGACTTGCGCGGCGTCAAGCTGATCGAGCTGATCGCGCGCCAGCACGGGGCCGACACCACGGGCCCCGTCGTCGTGACCTGGGGCGAGGCTCGCGTCGAGTAGGCGCCGCTTCCGCACCTTCTTCCCTCCCTCTCTTCCTTTGGCGCCGCGAGCGGCGCCCGGGTCGCGCTCGCGCCTGCGCGCCCCGTTCTTCTGTCAGGCGTTCACCAAGGATGACCATGCGTGGATTTGGATTGAAGCCCACCGCGGCGGGCCTGCTGGCCCTCACCATGAACCTGGCCGGCGCGGCGCCGACTAACTTCGGCCTGGTGGCCTACTGGGGCGAGACCGCCAGCACCTATGGCGGCCAGGTGCCGTCGGGTGCCTATGTCGTCATCAACCCCAACAGCGGTGCCACCGGGCTGAACGCCAGCCAGGTCACCAACTACAAGGCCGTCATCGCCAACATCCGCGCCCAGGGCGGCAAGGTGCTGGGCTACATCGCCACCGGCTACAACTACAACACCGCCGACGAGGTGGCCCGTTACAACGCGATCGGCGCCAACCTCACCGCCTACAGGACCACGCTGGGCGGCGTGGACGGCTATTTCTTCGACGAGGCCGCGTTCGACGACGCGGCGCTGACCGACGCGCAGAAGTGCAACGGCACACCCTCCAAGTTCAGTGCCGTGCGCGCCAAGATCTCGGCGGCCGGCACCGGCGGCACGGTGGTCTGGAACGCGGGCTGGCCGGGTGCCAGCAGTTGCTTCGTCAGCGCCGCGACGTATGGCGAGCACATCGTCATGTACGAGGCGGGCTACAGCGACTACGTCAACGCCGCCAGCTGGCTCAACGGCGGCGTGCAGAACCTCGCTACCTCGCTGGGCGTGAAGACCTGGCTGCTCGTGCACTCGGCCACGCAGGCGCAGATGCAGGCGACGCTGAAAGGCACGACGGCCAACTACGTCTTCGTGACGAGCATGACCTACAACCCGGCCCTTCCCTGGGGCGGACCGATCTGGAACTACACGCCCACCTACTGGGGCAACAACAGCTTGTCGGGCTCCGAGCGCTGGTGCTTGAACAGCCTGAAGACCGGTGGAACCTGCTGAACGGAGAAGACGACATGAAACGCTTGAAGACCTTCATCGCCACGCTGGCCCTCGCCACCGCAGCGCCCTTCGCTTCGGCCATCGAGATCATCGTGCCGGCCTACTTCTATCCGTCCTGGATGCCGTCACTCAACGAGTGGCACCAGCTAACCGCCGCCGCGCAGCAGGGCGCGCAGGTGACGGCCATCATGAACCCGGGCAACGGGCCGGGCGCGGCGTCTAACAGCGACTACGTCACCTCCGTCAACGCCTTCCGCGCGGCCGGCGGCAAGGTGCTGGGCTACGTCTACACCTGCTACGGCGTCAACCACTGCACATCCGAAGTGCCGGCCACGCGCTCCACGTCCGAGGTGCTGGCCGATGCGCAGAAGTATGCGAACTGGTACGGCGTGGACGGCGTGTTCCTGGACGAGATGGCGACGCAGCCCGGTGCGCTGCCGTTCTATCAGACCGTCAGCAATGGCTTGAAGGCAGCGCACCCCAGCTGGGAGATCGTCGGCAACCCGGGCGTGGCGCCCACTGCGGGCTACACGGCGCTGGCCAACACGCTGATGAGCTTCGAGGGCTCCTACAACGACTTCATCAACGGCTCCTTCCTGGGCAGCCTGACGAATGCGGCGTCCACCGGGGCGATCGTCCACACGGTGATGACCGTGGCGCAGATGCAGGAGGTGATGGGTCTGGCCAGGCAGCATGGCCTGGGCGCGATCTACATCACGGATGGCACGATGGCCAGCGGCAACCCCTACCTGCATCTGCCGAGCTACTGGTCGGCAGAGGTGTCAGCCGCCGCCGTGCCGGAGCCGGCATCGGCCGCCATGCTGGGCGCCGGGCTGCTGGCGCTGTTGGCCGGCGCAGCGCGGCGCCGTCGCGCTTAGGCATCCCTCACACCGCTTCTGATTCACACTGCACACCCCAACGCAAGGAGTGAATCGATGGCGAAGCAATGCATGACGTTTGGGCGCGGTGGCATCGCCGCATGGCTGCTGGCCTGTGTCACCAGCGCGGCGCAGGCCGGGCCGGTGACGGACTGCCCGCTCCGCGACGCACCTTTCTCCGTCGACAGCCCCCTCATCGACGTGCTGCTGTCGCCGCAGGCGCTGGCCGTGTTGACGGAGGCTCGCTCGGTGCCTGAGTGGATGGCGAAGACGGCCGTGCCCAGTTTCGCCGCCATCCTCACCGTGCGCTCCCTGGCGGCGCGGCCCGGCTTTTCAGCTGAAAGGCTGGATGCAGCCCTTCGGGCGCTGCCGGTGTCGGAGGCCGACCGCGCCGCGCGCTGCGCCCGCTACGACAACGACGTGCCGCAGGTCAGCGTCCCGCCCGGCTCGCCCCGGCTGCTGGTGTTCGAGAAGATCAACGGCTTCTGGCATGGCCCCGCCGTGCAGGCGGCGCGCGAGGCCTTCCAGGCGATGGCGCAGCGGCGCGGCTGGTCGCTGACGGTCACCGACAAGGGCGGTGCAATGACGCCGGGCTTCCTGCGCCAGTTCGACGCGGTCATCTGGAACCACGTCAGCGGCGATGTGCTGACGCTGTCGCAGCGGGCGGCCTGGCGGGCCTATGTGGAAGGGGGCGGCGGCTTCGTCGGTATCCATGGCTCGGGCGGCGACCCGGAGGTGTTCTGGGATTGGTATGTCGACACGCTGGTCGGGGCGCGCTTCAAGGGGCATCCGATGAACCCGCAGTTCCAGCAGGCGCAGATCGTCGTCGAGGACGCCGCCAGCCCCATCGCCGCCGGCCTGGGGAAAGGCTGGCAGATGAGCGACGAGTGGTACTCGTTCAAGAACAACCCGCGAGCCAGCGGCGCACGCGTGCTGGCCACGCTGGACGAGAAGACTTATGCGCCGGGTGACCTCGCCATGGGCGACCACCCCATCGCCTGGACGCGCTGCGTTGGCCGCGGGCGTTCGTTCTACTCCGCACTAGGCCACCGGCCCGAGGCCTACGCGGACCCGCTTCACCTGAGGTTGCTGGAGCAGGCCACGGAGTGGGCGGCCGGCAAAACGAAAACGGCCTGCCAGCCCGGGCCTTAGGCCTGCTGTGCATGAAAACAGCGCTTGTCCGACACCGTCTGCGGCGCACCCCGCCTACTGTTGCCCGCTGACTCCTCTGAAGGAATGCCATGGCACTCACTCCACTGCTGCTCTTGCCCGGGCTGATGAACGACGGCCGCATGTGGGACCCGCTCCTGCATGCGCTGTCGCGTGAGCGCCTGGTGGTCATCGGCCAGACGCACATCGCCGACAACATGGCGGACCTCGCGGCCGCCGCCATCGCCAACATGCCCGACGGGCCCTTCGCGGTCGCCGGTTTCTCGTTGGGCGGCTATGTCGCGCTGGAACTGTGCCGCCAGGCGCCGGATCGCGTCGCCGGCCTGGCCTTGATCGACACCAGTGCGCAGGCCGACAGCGACGAGGCGCGGCAGAACCGCCAACGCATCGTCGACGGCCTGGTGGCCGGCAGCAGCAGCTTTGCCGAGGCAATCGAACCGTTCCCGGCCAAGCTGTTCCACCCGGCGCATGCCGATGACCCCGGCTTGCGGCGCTTGCTGGAGGGCATGGCGCGCAGCGTGGGGGAGGCTGGTTTCGTGCGCCAGCAGAAGGCGGCCATGGACAGGCAGGACCGGCGCGATGTGCTGGCCACGCTGCGCTGCCCGGCGCTGGTGGTCTGCGGCAGCGAAGACAAGGTCACGCCGCCGGAGCGAGCCGAGGAAATGGCGCGACTGCTTCAAGGCGATGTCGAACTGGTGCTAGTGCCCGACTCGGGTCACATGACCACGCTGGAGCAGCCAGCCGCTGTCGTGGCGCCTTTCCAGCGTTGGCTGGCTAAGGTGGATGGCGGGCCGGCTCAGTAGTGCAGCCAGGCGGCGGCGCCGAGCAGAACGCCGACCGTGCCCACGGCGAACGTCGCCATCTCCATCCAACGCTTCTTCGTCAGCAGCGTGATGGCGGCCAGCGCGATGGAGATCTGCAGTGCCGTCGTGGCCTGGGCCCAGCGGTGGTGCAGGTGCATTTGTTCGCCACTTTGCTCGTCAAAGTGTTTGGACTCCGCCTCCAGCTTTTCGGCGGCCAGCTTGATGTCGTTCTTTTCCGTCTCGTAGCGGGCGATCTTGTCCTTGTACTTGGCCCGCTGCTCTTCGTTGGTGGTCAGGTCGAAGGCGAGTTCAGAGAGGTTCTGCTTGCTGCTCTTGGCCTGGTAGTAGTTCCACTGGTTGCTGGCCTCGGTCTTGCGGATGGCCGCGTCGTTCTTGTAGAGCGCCGCGTTGGCCTGGGTCGCGCCGCCCATGTAGGAGAAGAAGGCGCCGACGGTGGCCAGGATGGCCGTGATGACGGCGAGCTGGCCCGCGAAGCCCTTGGGTTCGTGCTGGGCGGCATGCTCCAGCTCGTGGTCATGCGGGCCGTGGACGTGGAAGCCACCGGAGGACATAGATCAGCTCTCTTTTCTAACGTAGTCGACGAACTCAAAGCTCAGGCCGGCTGCGCTGGTGTGCGTCTCCCGAGCGGATTCGCTGAATTGCTCACGCGGCCAGGTGGGGAAGTGACGGTCGGCGTCGGGGAAGGCGGCGTCCACCTCGGTCAGGGCCAGCTTGTCGGCGAGCGGCAGGGCGAGGGCGTAGATCTCGCTGCCGCCGATGACGCAGACCTCGGGCTCGCTGCAGGCGGCCAGCGCCGCGTCCAGGCTGGCGAAGACCTCGGCGCCTGGCAGCTCGGTGGTCGAGCGGCTGACGACGAGGTTGCGCCGCCCCGGCAGCGGGCAGAACTTCGCCGGCAGCGAATCCCACGTCTTGCGGCCCATGACCACGGGCTTGCCGAGAGTCAGCGCCTTGAAGCGCGCCATGTCCGCGGGGATGTGCCATAGCAGCGCGTTGTCGCGGCCGATGGCGCCGTCTCTCGCGACGGCAGCCACTAACGTGATGACGCTCATACAGCCACCGGCGCCTTGATCGCCGGATGCGGGTCGTAGCCGCTGAGCTCGAAGTCCTCGAACTCGTAGTCGAAGATGCTCGCCGGCCGGCGCTTGATGGTCATCGTCGGGTAGGCGCGCGGCTCACGGGCGAGCTGCGTCTGCACCTGCTCCACATGGTTGTCATAGATGTGGCAGTCGCCGCCCGTCCAGATGAAGTCGCCGAGTGCCAGATCGCACTGCTGGGCCAGCATCATGGTCAGCAGCGCGTAGCTGGCGATATTGAAGGGGACGCCCAGGAAGATGTCTGCGCTGCGTTGATACAACTGGCAGCTCAGCTTCCCGTCCGCCACATAGAACTGGAAGAAGGCGTGGCAGGGCATCAGCGCCATCTTGGAGAGCTCGGCCACGTTCCAGGCGCTGACGATGATGCGGCGGCTGTCGGGGTTGCTCTTGAGTGTCTTGACGACGTCGGCGATCTGGTCGATGTGGCCGCCGTCCGGCGTGGGCCAGCTGCGCCATTGCACACCGTAGACGGGCCCGAGGTCGCCGTCCTCGCGCGCCCATTCGTTCCAGATCGTCACGCCGCGTTCCTGCAGCCACTTGACGTTGCTGTCGCCGCGCAGGAACCACAGCAACTCCAGCACGATGGATTTGAGGTGCACCTTCTTGGTCGTGACCAGCGGAAAGCCGGCCGCCAGGTCAAAGCGCATCTGGTGGCCAAACACGCTGCGCGTGCCGGTGCCGGTGCGGTCGCTTTTCTGAACGCCGTGCTCGAACACATGGCGCATGAAATMTTCGTAGGGCTGCGGAGGGCGGGGCGGGGTGCTCATGGGCTGCATTCTCTCCGTTTGGGCGCTGGTGGTACCCCGCAGCAGGTGCGGTCAGGGCGCCGGCCTGATCGTGGGCTTGTGCAGCTCAACCCCAGCAAACCGCGTTTCGTCACACCGACGCTGCGCCGCGAGCCGCAGATTTCTAGACTGCAAAGGTCTCGAAACTGAAGGTGTCTGGGGGAGTCATGCGCAAATCCGTGAAATTGGGTGGCATCGCAGCCGTTGTGCTGCTGGTGGGTGGCGCCGGCGTGGCGGTCATGGCCAGCAAGGGCGACGGCCCCAAGAAGCCGGGTGACGAGAAGGCCAAGCCGGCGCTGGAGTTCGTGGCCAGCGAGGTCGTGAAGCCCGTGATCACCGCCATGCCGGCCCAGATCGAGTTCAGCGGCCCCCTGGTGGCGCCCGGCACGGTCATCGTGCGGGCCAAGTCCAACGGCACGCTGCTGAACCTGGCGGTGGGCGAGGGCAGCCGCGTGAAGGCGGGCCAGGCGCTGGGCCAGGTTGACCTGGAGGAGCTGCGCTACCGCATCGCCGAGCGTGGCGCCAGCGTCGAGGCCATGCGCGCCCAGATGGACCAGGCTGCCCGCACGCTCAAGACCAACGAGGACCTGGCGGCCAGGAACTTCATCGCCCAGACGGCACTCGACACCTCCCGCGCCGCCTACGAATCCGCCCGCGCCAACTGGCAGGCTGCCAAGGCCCAACTCGACACCAGCCAGGTGACGATGCGCCAGGCGGCTCTCGTTTCGCCCATCAACGGCGTCGTCGCCAAGCGCCACGCGCTGCCTGGCGAGAAGCTGGCGGCCGAGCAGCAGATCCTGACCATCGTTGACCTGGCCAAGCTGGAGCTGGCCGGCCTGGTGGGCACGCATGAAGTGAGCCGCCTGCAGCCGGGCATGGCCGTGCAGGTGAAGGTGGAGGGTGTGAACGAGCCGGTCGAGGCCAAGATCTCCCGCATCGCGCCGGCCGCCGAGCCGGGCACGCGCTCCATCGGCGTGACGCTGGTGCTGGACAACCCCAAGGAGCTCTATCGCGCCGGCCAGTACGCCATCGCCAAGGTCGTGCTGCAGGACGATACCCAGCGCCTGACCGTGCCCATCGCAGCCATCAGCCGCAACTCCGGCCAGGAGCAGGTGTGGATGATCGAGAAGGGCGCGCTGGTGCGCCGTGTCGTGACGACCGGCCGCAGCGATGCCCGCGAAGGCCGTGTCGAGGTGCTGAACGGCCTCAAGCCCGAGGCGCAGGTGCTGGCCGCGCGCTTCGACAACCTGCGCGAGGGCGACGCCGCGCAGATCGTGGCCGCCAAGTCGGGCAAGGTCGCCAGCGCGGCCGCCTCGGCACCGGCGCAGCAATAAGGAGCGCGCCATGTGGATGACCCGCGTTTCCATCCAGAACCCGGTCTTCGCGACCATGGTGATGGTGGCCCTGTGCGTGCTGGGCCTGTTTTCCTATTCCAAGCTGGGTGTCGAGCAGATGCCCGACATCTCCTTCCCCGGCGCGCAGGTCGATGTGCGCTACCCCGGCGCCTCGCCCGAGGCCGTCGAACGCGAGATCGCCAAGCCGCTGGAAGAGGCGCTGAACACGATTGCCGGCGTCGAGCGCATCCAGTCGCGCAGCTTCGAGGGCCGCGTGCAGGCCAGCGTCGAGTTTTCGCTGAACGCCGACATGGGCCGCGCGATGCAGGACCTGCGCGACCGCGTGGCCGCCGCGCAGGCCCGGTTCCCGCGTGACGCCAAGCCGCCGACGGTGCAGCGCTTTGAGAACGACAACTCGCAGCCCGTCGTCGTGATGGCGCTGTTGAGCCCCACGCGCGGCTCGCGTGAGCTGTCCATGATGGCCGACCTCATCGTCTCCAAGCGCCTGGGCCGCGTGGAAGGCGTGGCCAAGGTGGACGTGGGCGGCATGACCACGCGCGAGGTGCGCATCGACCTGGACCCGATGCGGCTGCGCGCCTACGGCGTGACGCCGGCCGAGATCGCCAAGGCGCTGGGCGAGGCGAATGCTGACCAGCCGGTGGGCCTGTTGTCCGACCAGACATCCGACGCCATCCTGCGCGTGGAAGGCCGTGTGAAGGACCCGAAGGCATTCGGCCAGATGGTCGTCGCCCGCCGCGGCAATCTGGCGCTGACGCTGAACGATCTCGGCACCCTGGTCGAGCGTGAACGCGAGCAGGACAGCATCGCCCGCATCAACGGCCAACCGGCCGTCAGCTTCAACATCTTCAAGCAGCAGGACGCCAACATCGTCAAGACCGGCGAGGCCGTCAAGGAGGCGATGGCGGAGCTGCGCAAGACGCTGCCCAAGGACGTGGAGCTGCGCATGATCTACGCCGCCAGCGACTTCGTGAAGGGCTCGCTGACCGGCTTGCAGCACACGCTCATCGAAGGCGCGCTGTTGACGGTGGCCATCGTCTTCCTGTTCCTGCACAGCTGGCGCTCCACCATCATCACGGGCCTGACGCTGCCCATCGCCGTCATCTCCAGCTTCATCGCCGTGCATGCCTTCGGCTTCACGCTGAACTTCATGACGATGATGGCGCTGAGCCTGTGCATCGGCCTGCTGATCGACGACGCCATCGTCGTGCGCGAGAACATCGTGCGGCATGTGGGCATGGGCAAGGACCACCGCACCGCGTCCTTCGACGGCACCRASGAGATCGGCCTCGCSGTSATGGCGACCACCTTCGCCATCTGCGCCGTGTTCGTGCCCGTCGCCTTCATGGGCGGCATCATCGGCAAGTTCTTCTATCCCTTCGGCATCACGGTCGCCGTGGCCGTGCTGGTCAGCCTGTTCGTCAGCTTCACGCTCGACCCGATGCTGTCTTCCGTCTGGCACGACCCTCCGAGCACGCGCATCAAGCATTGGCCCGTCATCGGCCATCTCATCCGCGCGACCGACTGGGGCATGGACCGCCTGCACGACCTCTACGCCAAGACCATCGACTGGGCCTTCTCCGGCCGCCGCTACCGCGTGTTCGTGCCGCCCATCCCCGCCTACGGCCACCCGTTCAGCGCCGATGGCCAGCGCGACAAGGCCGCCAAGCGCGTGCTGCGCTTCGCGACGCTGACGCCGCGTGGCCTGGTCATTTGGGGCGCCGTCGCCAGCTTCGTCGGCGCGCTGATGCTGGCCCCGCTGGTGGGCAGCGAGTTCGTGCCGCAGACGGACAACGGCTTCACGCAGGTCAACCTGCGCATGCCGGTGGCCAGCAGCATCGAGCGCGGCAGCGCCAAGGTCGCGCAGATCGAGGAGATCCTCAAGACCTACCCCGAAATCAAGACCGTGTCCTCCGTCGTGGGCAGCACCGGCGAAGGCCTGGCGACGGGCCGCAACCAGGCGTCGCTGAACCTCACGCTGACCGACCGCAGCGAGCGCAAACGCTCGCAGAAGGACGTGGAGGACGCGATCCGCGCCGACATCGCGAAGATCCCCGGCATCGAGGTCAGCGTGGGCTTTGACCGCCCGATCTGGATCACCCTGCTGGGCAACGACCCCGAGGTGCTGACGCAGGCGGCCAAGGACCTGGTCGAGCAGATCAAGAAGATCCCCGGTGCGGTGGACGTGGACACGACCGTCAAGCCCGGCCTGCCCGCCTTTGCCGTGCGCCTGAAGGACTCGGCCATCCGCGAACTGGGCCTGACCGCGCCGCAGGTGGCATCCAGCCTGCGCGCCTATGTCAACGGCGAGATCGCGACCTACTGGACGACGCCGGACGGCAACCAGGTCGAGGTGCTGCTGCGCCTGCCGCGCGAACAGCGCGAGCGCATCGAGCAGATGGCCAAGCTGCCGGTGGCCTTCTCGGCCACGGGCGCGCCCATCACGCTGGACCAGGTCGCGACCATCGAGCCCGTGTTCAACCCCGAGGTCATCCGCCGCGAGAACCTGCAACGCCGCGAGGCCGTGTTCGCCGGTGTGCAGGGCCGCCCGGGCGGCGACGTGAACGCCGACGTGCAGAAGCTCATCAAGGCCACGCAGCTGCCGCCGGGCACCAGCTTCAAGGTGGACGGCGCCGGCAAGCAGCAGGCCGAGGCCTTCAACGGCCTGCTGGCGGCCATGGCGCTGGCTGCCATCTTCATCTACATCGTGCTGGCCAGCCAGTTCGGCAGCTTCCTGCAGCCCATCGCCATCATGGCTTCACTGCCGCTCGCGTTGATCGGTGTGATGCTGGCTTTGCTGCTGTGGCGCTCGACGCTGAACGTCTTCTCGATGATCGGCCTGGYCATGCTGATGGGCCTGGTGACCAAGAACGCGATTCTTCTCGTCGACTTCGCCAACCACGCCCGCAAGGCCGGTGCGACAGTGGCCGAGGCGCTGCGCGAGGCCGGGCTGATCCGCATGCGCCCCATCATCATGACGACGGCGGCCATGGTCTTCGGCATGCTGCCCATGGCCATCGCGCTGAACGACGGCGGCGAGATTCAAGCCCCCATGGGCCGCGCCATCATCGGCGGCGTCATCACGTCGACGCTGCTGACGCTGGTGGTGGTGCCGGTGCTGTACAGCTATCTGGTGCGGGACAAGAAACCCGTGGCCAAGAAGGCAGAGCAGGGCGGTGCGAGTTCGCTGCCGCTGCATGGCATGCCTGGGGCGATGCCGGCGGACAAAGACTGAAAGATCTCCCTCGAGCGCTTCAGCGCTTCGGGCCGGCTACGCAAGTAGTCGGCCCTTTTTGTTGGTGGCCGTGGCTTGAGGTGCCCATGGCCGTTGCTAGTAGACATATGCCATACATGAGCGGTCAGTTTCCTCATCTCTGAACCTATACACACCAGCGGGCTTGATGCTCGGAAAGTTCCGCATCAACACCTTCTGTCTGTCGAGTGCAAATGCCGCTGCCGAGGCCTCAATGTCTGGAAGTGTTGGACCGCTCTTTGGCTGCATTGTTGAGTCGTACCTGACAACGAACGATATTGACTGCGGCATTGCGTTGAGAGTGGCAATGCTCTCCGGGGTGAGGTCTTTGGTACCGATAAGGAACTGAAGGCAAGTTTTCACAGGCTGAGGGGCTCTGGCAGGGCTCGTTGCCGATGCCGGCAACGCAGTGAGCAGGGCGATGGTCACGAGAGAAAAGTGAGCGCGTTGCATTTGTTTGTGAGGCCGCTGATTGACCCTGAGTTTGCCTGCGCAACAGGCGGCAGTTTGGACTTCAGTACGGCCTTCAAGCTGAACAGGCCTCTCGCACGCAACTCCGCAGCCAGCGATGCGCCGCATCCCCGTCCATCCTCGGATGCCACAGCAGTGAGACAGTGAAGGACTCCAGCGCCAGCGGTAGATCGACGGTCAGCAAGCCATCACGCAGATGCCCGGTGTGCCGTTCGGGCACCGTGGCAATCAGGTCCGTGCCACGCGCCAGCGCCAAAGCCTCCGAGAACCCCGCCACCGTGACGACGATGTCACGCGCAAGGTTCATGGCGGACAACGCCTCGTCGACAGGCCCCGCCGCCGTGCCGGCCCGGGAGATGGCGACATGCCGGCCAGCCGCGTAGCGTTTGGTCGTCAGCTTGCCGCTGGCCAGCGCTTGACCTTGGCGGACGACGGCCACGAAGCGGTCGCGGAACAGCGCCTGGGCGCGCAGTTCCAGCCCCGTCGTCGAGCCGATGACGCCGGTCTCCAGGTCCACGCTGCCATCCCGCAGCGGGCCGCTATCCCGATCCGGCTTGGGCACAAATCGCAACCGCACACCAGGTGCCTCGGCGGCAACTCGCGCCAGCAGCGTCGCTCCGAAGTTCTCGACAAATCCTTCCCGAGTTCGCAGCGTGAACTCCCGCTCCAGCCGGTCCAGCTTCAACGCGTCGGCCGGCCTCAATGCCGCCTGTGCCTCATGCACCAGTGGCCCGATCCGTTCACGCAACTCAAGCGCTCGCGGCGACGCCACCAGCCCGCGCCCGGCGCGCACCAGCAGCGGGTCGCCGGTGGCCTCGCGCAGCCGGGCCAACGACCGGCTCATCGCCGACGGGCTCAGGCGCAGTCGCCGCGCGGCGCCGGCCACGCTGCCCTCGGTGAGCAGGGCGTCCAGCGTCAGCAGCAGGTTCAGGTCTGGGTCTGACATGGCGTCTCATGCAGCAATGAAGTGCAGATGATGCGTCTTCCGCCATGCCCGGCCAATGTCTAAGGTCTGGGCATGAACACCACGACCCTCGCCCAACCCGCTGAAACCGCTCCAGCGCCCCTCACCTGCGTGCTCGCCAGCCTGGCCTTGTGCACGCTGCTGCCGTCGTTGGCCATTAGCAGCGCCAACGTCGCCCTGCCGACGCTGGCCACCACCTTCCATGCCAGCCTGGCTCAGGTGCAATGGGTCGTGCTGGCCTACCTGCTCGTCACCACGACCTTCATCGTCGGCGCCGGGCGGCTGGGCGACCTGTTGGGCCGGCGCCGCTTGCTGCTGGCCGGCATCGCGCTGTTCACGGTCGCGTCGGCACTCGGCGCGCTGGCGACCACGCTGCCGCTGCTGATCGCGGCCCGCGCGCTGCAAGGCCTGGGCGCGGCGGCCATGATGGCCTTGACGATGGCGATGGTGGGGGCTGCCCTGCCCAAGGCGCGCACAGGCAGCGCGATGGGGCTGCTGGGCACCATGTCGGCCGTTGGCACGGCGCTGGGGCCGTCGCTGGGCGGTGTGTTGATTGGTGCCTTCGGCTGGCAGGCCGTGTTTGCCGTCAACCTGCCGCTGGGCTTGGTGGCCTTCATGCTGGCCTGGCGCTGCTTGCCGGCGGATGGTGGGCAGGGCAGCGCAACGGGATTTGATGTGCCCGGCACGCTGTGGCTCGCGCTGACCTTGGCCGCCTACGCGCTGGCGATGACGCTGCACATCGGCCTGCTCGCCGTTGCGGCCCTGGGCCTGTGGCTGTTCCTGCGCACCGAAGCCCGCGCCGCGTCGCCACTCGTGCGGCTCGACCACCTGCGCGACCCGGCCCTCAGCGCTGCGCTGGCCATGAACGCCCTCGTGTCCGCCGTCATGATGGCCACGCTCGTGGTCGGCCCCTTTCACCTGAGCGGCGCGTTAGGCCTGGGCGCGGTCACCGTTGGTGCGCTGATGTCCATCGGCCCCATCGTGTCGGCCTTCAGCGGCGTGCCGGCCGGCCGCCTGGTCGACCGCTTTGGCACGCGGCGCATGACGCAGTTGGGCCTGGGCGCGATGGCGCTGGGCTGCGGCTTGATTGCCTGCCTGCCCGTGTCGTTGGGCGCCATGGCCTACCTGGGACCGCTGGCCATCGTCACGCCGGGCTATGCGCTGTTCCAGGCGGCCAACAACACCGCCGTCATGGCCGAGGTGGCGGCCAATCAGCGTGGTGTGGTCAGCAGCCTGCTGACGCTGTCGCGCAACCTGGGCCTCATCACCGGCGCGTCGGCCATGGGCGCCGTGTTCGCTGCGGGCGGCCTGCGCCTGAGCTTCGTCATCGCGACAGGCTTGGTTGCCGTCGCGCTCGGGCTTGCCGGCCGCGCGAAATGACAAGCACAATCGCCCCCGCTCCGGGGTGCCCGGGACTGGCGAGAGCCAAGCCCAGACGCTGAGACGGTCATCCTGGGCTTGTTAACACGACGGCAATGGGCCGCGAAGGCCATCTGCCAGGGGTCAATCAAGGCGCAGCGCGCCGCCCGCATTGATATGCGGGCAAGCGGTGCAACGCGGAGTGCCCCCTGGCAGATGGCCTTCCCTTCGGGTTGTGGTCAGAAAGGCCGCGCGCGGCGTTGCAAATGCTCGCCGGGTGCCCCACCCGGCTCCGCTTTGCGCCTTGCTCGCGGCTTTTCTGGCCACAACGCGGCCCGTTGCCGTCGCGTTAACAAGCCCTGACCGAACCCGTGAACTTGAACCGGCTAATACCGGCGTAAGGAGAGCGCATGCCTCGCGGCGTGCCGTGGACACCACTTCCAGTGGACAAGTCCCGGCGCACCTCAAGGCGGCCTTGGAGCAACCGACCCACCGCTCCAGGAGACCGCCGTGAACGCCCCCGAAAAAGCCCTCTCGCTCGATGAACGCCTGTCGCTGACGCGCGAGCCCTTCCCGGCCTCGTCCAAGATCTACGTCACCGGCAGCCGGCCCGATGTGGCCGTGCCCATGCGCGAGATCGCGCTGACCAACGGCGAGCGCGTCGTCGTGCACGACACCTCCGGCCCCTACACCGACCCCAAGGCGCAGATCGACGTGCGTTGCGGCCTGCCGCCCATCCGCTCCAGCTGGGTCAGTGACCGCGCCGACACCGAGGCCTACACCGGCCGCACGCGCGTGGCGCTGGACGACGGCGGCAAGGAGGACAACGAGCGCATCGCCCAACTGCGCGCCGAGGCCGCGGCGCTGCAACGCCCGCCGCGCCGCGCCCAGGCCGGCGCCAACGTCAGCCAGATGCACTACGCCCGCCGCGGCATCGTCACGCCGGAGATGGAGTTCGTCGCACTGCGCGAGAACGGCAAGCGCGAGTGGATGCGCGAGTACCTGTCCGATGCCGAGCGCGAGCAGCGCCTGCGCGGCGATGCTATGGGTGCCGCCATCCCCGACATCATCACGCCCGAGTTCGTGCGCCAGGAGGTGGCGCGAGGCCGCGCCGTCATCCCCGCCAACATCAACCACACCGAGCTGGAGCCGACCAYCATCGGCCGCAACTTTCTCGTCAAAGTCAACGCCAACATCGGCAACTCGGCCGTCACGTCCAGCATCGAGGAAGAGGTCGAGAAGCTCGTCTGGTCCATCCGCTGGGGCGCGGACACGGTGATGGACCTCTCCACCGGCCGCAACATCCACACGACGCGCGACTGGATCGTGCGCAACTCGCCCGTGCCCATCGGCACCGTGCCCATCTACCAGGCGCTGGAGAAGGTGGGCGGCATCGCTGAAGACCTCTCCTGGGCCGTGTTCCGCGACACGCTCATCGAGCAGGCCGAGCAGGGTATCGACTACTTCACCATCCACGCCGGCCTGCGCCTGCCGTTCATCCACCTGACCACCAAGCGCCGCACGGGCATCGTGTCGCGCGGCGGCTCCATCCTCGCCAAGTGGTGCATCACGCATCACCGCGAGAACTTCCTGTACACGCACTTCGAAGAGATCTGCGAAATCATGAAGGCCTACGACGTGACCTTCTCGCTCGGTGACGGCCTGCGCCCCGGCAGCGCGGCGGATGCCAACGACGAGGCGCAGTTCGCCGAGCTGCGCACGCTGGGCGAGCTGACCAAGCTGGCCTGGAAGCACGACGTGCAGACCATGATCGAAGGCCCCGGCCATGTGCCCATGCACCTGATTCAGGCCAACATGGCCGAGCAGTTGAAGCACTGCGATGAGGCGCCGTTCTACACGCTGGGCCCGCTGACTATCGACATCGCGCCGGGCTACGACCACATCGCCAGCGCCATCGGCGCGGCCATGATCGGCTGGATGGGCACGGCCATGCTCTGCTATGTGACGCCCAAGGAACACCTGGGTCTACCGGACCGCGACGACGTGAAGCAGGGCTTGATTGCCTACAAGATTGCAGCGCATGCGGCCGACATCGCCAAGGGCCACCCCGGCGCCCGCGCCCGCGACGACGCGATGAGCAAGGCGCGCTTCGAGTTCCGCTGGAACGACCAGTTCGCACTCGGCCTGGATCCGGACACCGCCCGGGACTATCACGACGAGACACTGCCCAAGGACTCGTCCAAGGAGGCGCACTTCTGCTCCATGTGCGGGCCGAAGTTCTGCTCGATGAAGATCACGCAGGACGTGCGCGAGTACGCGGCGAAGCAGGGCTTGGAAGCGTCGGACGTGGTGGCCGTGGGCATGGCGCAGAAGTCGGCCGAGTTCCGCAAGGCCGGCGGCGAGCTCTATATCCCCATCAAGCCGCAAGCCTGATGCAGATCGCCATTGCAGGCGCCGGCGTCATGGGCCGGCTGCTGGCCTGGCAGCTGGCGCGGGCCGGTCATCGTGTGACCGTCGTAGACCCCGCCGAGGGGCCGGCGCAGCCGGGCGCTGCGGCCTTCACGGCGGCGGGCCTGCTGAGCCCGCTGGCCGAGCAGGCGCATGCGGAGCCCGAGATCGCCACGCTGGGCTGGCGGTCTCTGGCGCTGTGGCCCGCCATCGCGGACGCGCTGGGCCAGCCCGGCCTCGTCAAGACCGACGGCAGCCTGCTGCTGGCGCATGGCGGCGACCTGGGCGCGGCGCAGCGCGTGCTGGCGCGGCTGGACGATGGCCCCGAGCCGCTGAACCGCACCGCGCTGCAGATGCTGGAGCCCGCGCTTGCCCCCGACCTCAAGGCCTGGTGGCTGCCCGGCGAAGGCCAGCTGCTGCCGCGCGAGTTGCTGCTGGCGTTTGCCCAGCAGGCGCCCGGCGTCGACTGGCTCTGGGGCCGCCGCGCCGTTGCGGTCCAACCCCATGTGCTTGCACTCGATGACGGACGTCGCCTGGATGCCGACCTCGTCATCGACACGCGTGGCCTGGGCGCCAAGCCGGACATGCCTACCCTGCGCGGCGTGCGTGGCGAGATCCTGTGGCTGCATGCGCCCGGCGTCGTGCTGAACCGCCCGGTGCGGCTGCTGCACCCGCGCCATCGCGTCTACCTCGTGCCTCGGCCGGGCGATGTCATCGTTGTCGGCGCGTCCGAGGTAGAGAGCGAGGACCGCTCCCCCGTCAGCCTGCGCAGCGCCGTCGAGCTGATGGCGGCGGCGCACAGCGTGCTGCCGGCGTTGGCCGAGGCGCGCATCGCCCACATGGAATCCAATCTGCGACCCGCGCTGCCGGACCACAGGCCCTGCGTCGAGCATCAACCCGGCCTGCTGCGCATCAACGGCCTGTTCCGCCATGGCTGGCTGCTGGCGCCTGCTTTGTCCGAAGAGGCGTTTCGCCATGTCTGAGTTCACGTTGAACCACCAACCCCAGCCCTGGCGCGAGGGCTTGAGCGTCGCTGCGCTGCTGGCCGAGCAGGGCATGGCAGCCGACGCCGTCGCCACCGCGCTGAACGGCGCCTTCGTACCTCGTGGCCGGCGTGAAGCCACGCTGATCCAGCCCGGCGACGAGCTGACCCTCATTCAACCCATCACCGGAGGCTGAGCATGACTTGGACTCTTTACGGCCGCACGCTGACAAGCCGCTTCCTGCTCGGCACCGCCGGCTACCCCTCGCCCGACATCCTGCGCCAGGCTGTGCTGGCCAGCGGTGCCCAGGTGCTGACCGTGGGCCTCAAGCGCACGCTGGCGGCGGCCGGCGACAACGGCTTTGTCGCCGCCATCCGCGCGACGCTGCAAGCCACCGGCGGCTACCTGCTGCCCAACACCGCCGGCTGCCGTACCGCGCAAGAAGCCATCACGCTGGCCCACATGGCCCGTGAGCTTTACGACACGCCGTGGATCAAGCTCGAAGTCGTCGGCGACGAGCACACCTTGCAGCCCGACCCCTGGGAGCTGGTCAGCGCGGCCGAGCAACTCGTCAAGGACGGCTTCCAGGTCTTCCCCTACTGCACCGACGACCTCGTCACCTGCCGCCGCCTGCTGGACGTGGGCTGCGAGGTGCTGATGCCCTGGGGCGCGCCCATAGGCTCGGGCCAGGGCCTGCTCAACCCGTTCGCGCTGCGCACGCTTCGCGAGCGCCTGCCCGGCGTGCCGCTGATCGTCGACGCCGGCATGGGCGCGCCTTCACACGCGGCCCAGGCCATGGAGCTGGGCTTGGACGGCGTGCTGCTGAACTCCGCCGTCGCCCAGGCCGGCGACCCCATCCGCATGGCGGCCGCCTTCGGCCAGGCCATCACGGCGGGGCGCCTCGGCTTTGAGGCTGGCGTGATGGCGAAGCAGGACATGGCCGTGGCCAGCACGCCGGTAGGTGGCAGGCCCTTCCTCATCCCATGAACAAGCCCATCATCTGGAGCATCGCCGGGCTGGACAGCGGCGGCGGCGCGGGGCTGTCCGCCGACCAGCGAGCGGCGGATGCGATGGGCGTTCATTTGTGCCCCGTCGCCGCCGCGCTGACGGCGCAGAACAGCGTGGCCGTTGACGCCGTCTTCCCCGTGCCGCCCGAGCAGCTGGACGCCCAGCTCGCGGCATTGGCAAACGACCTGCCACCGGCCGCCATCAAGACCGGCCTGCTGGGTGGCGTGGCGCAGCTGCGCGTCGTCACGCGCTGGGTCGACCGGCTGCGCGAGCGTAGGCCCGTGGCCCTGGTCGTCGACCCTGTGCTGCGCGCCTCCACCGGCGCCAGCTTTGCCGATGACGACCTGCTGCGCGCCTACCGCGAGGAGCTGCTGCCGCGCGCCACGGTCGTCACGCCCAACCGGCGCGAGGCCGAGCGCCTGGTGGGCAGCGGCTGCCCTCAGCAGCAGGCGCCGGCCTTCGGGGTGGAGACCGTCTGCATCACCGGCGGCGACGAGGCTGGCCCGCTGGTGCTGGACTGGCTGGCCAGCCCGCAGGCCGGCGGCTGGCTGGCCCTGCCGCGCCGCGCCGCGCGTAACAACCACGGCACCGGCTGCTGCTTCGCGACCGCGCTGGCCGCAGGGCTGGCGCGTGGCTTCGTCGCCGCCGACGCGGCGGTGCTGGCCAAGATGCTGACGACCTCGGGGCTGTCGGATGGCGAAACGCCCGGTGCAGGCGCAGGCCCTGTTCGACCCCGGGCCGGCTTCATCACCGATGCAAGCCTGCTGCCCGCGCTGTTCGACAGCCCGCCCACGGCCTGGCCCGCCCGACCCGAGGTAGCTACCGCCGTCGAGGGCGTCTACGGCATCACCGCCAGTGGCGCCCATGCAGCTGCGCTGTTCGACGCGGGCCTGGCCACCGTGCAACTGCGCCTCAAGCGCGCCGAGGGCGAAAGCGGCGCCGCCTGGCACACCCGCCTGGCCGCCGAAGTGCAGCCGGCACTCGAGGCCGCGCGGCGCATGAGTGCGACCTTCATCGTCAACGACCATTGGCGCGCCGCGCTGGCCCTGGGCGTGGACTTCGTCCATCTGGGCCAGGAGGACCTGCTGGCGCTGGACGCTGCGGCCCGTGCCGACCTCGCCCAGGCACGCGCACGCGGCCTGCGACTGGGCCTCAGCTCGCACAGCCTGTGGGAGCTGGCCCGCGCCGTGGCCTGGGCGCCCGACTACATCGCCTGCGGTCCCGTCTGGCCCACGCTCACCAAGGCCATGCCGTGGCGGCCGCAGGGGCTGGACAACCTAGCCTGGTGGGCGGCGATGTCACCCGTGCCGGTCGTCGGCATCGGCGGTGTGCTGGCGCCCGAACAGTTGATCCAGCTCGCCACCTGCGGCGCCAGCGCGGGCTGCGTGGTGCGCGGGCTGTTGGCGTTGCCGGCGCGCGACTGGCTGGACGCCTGGCGCAGCGGCGCGGGCATGCCGCTGGCGGCCGAGGCCCGCTGGCCTCATCCCTCGCTCAACGCCTTGTAGACCAGCAGCGAGGCGTGCGCGTCGTTGGCGGCGTATTGCAGCTGCTGCGGGGTCAGCGTCTTGTTGGCCCAATTGGATGTGGTGGCCTTCTTGGACTTGGCGAAGCGCCGGCCCAGCACGACGGCCACGGCGACCTTCAACCCCACCGCGTCCTTGAAGCCCAGCCGCTTCACCATCTGCGACACGTCGATGGACTGGCCCAGGCTCAGGCCCAGCTTGCGCTGGATCTGCGGCCGGTCCGACGCCAGGCCGAAGCCGACCTTGACGACCTCGTCCGACTCGATCATGGCCTGCAGAAAATCGTGCACGCCTGGCGTGGCGGTCTGCACGATGAAGGCGTCGGTCAACGTGGCGAACTGGATGACCTCGGGGCCGGTCTGCGGCATGCCGGCCACGAAGGTCGGCTTGCTCTCGGTGTCGAAGCCGACATGCCC
Organism: Roseateles sp. P5_E8; assembly: GCF_054177665.1. Classification (NCBI taxonomy): domain Bacteria; kingdom Pseudomonadati; phylum Pseudomonadota; class Betaproteobacteria; order Burkholderiales; family Sphaerotilaceae; genus Roseateles; species Roseateles sp. P5_E8. Next base: position 76,198 of record NZ_JBGCUM010000013.1, read on the forward strand.
GGCCTGCCGCAACGCTGCTTCAGCGAACTCGAGTTGCGCGGCGGTCTTCAGCACATGGATGCGGCTGGCCGGCAGCGCTTCATAGGCCGGCATGGCCGCGATCTGCTCAAGGGTGGGCCGTTGCAGCGGTGGGGGTCTGGACATGGCGGCAGTATGGCCGCGCCTTCAATCCTTGAGGCCGCGCTGCCACAGCCGGTCGGCCGCCTCGAAGATCGTGCTGCCTTCAAGTGACCCGGGGTCGCGCGCCAGGGCCAGCCAGTCCAGCGTGTCGTGGTGGCTGCCCGGCACCAGTTCGGCCGAGCGCTCGGCCACCAGCCAGGCGTGCAGCCGGGCGTACAGCTCAGGGTGCTGCTGGCGCGTCCAGGCCAGACCGACGAGGTCGCCGTAGGCTTCCTCGCGGCGGGTGGAGCGCATCTCGAGCCAGGCCTGGCGCAGGTCTGGGGCCAGCCCCTCGGGCGGCGTCGCACCGACGAAGCCGGCCGGCAGGCGGTACCAGGCGCCGTCGAGGTAGCGGCGACAGTGGCCCAGTTCATGCGCGGCCATCAGCTCCAGTGCGGCGGCCCGCAGTTCGGGGTCGAGTTTGTCGATCTGGCGCTGGCTCTCCGGGTTGCCGCGCATCGAGAACACCAGCTTGCAGCGCCCGTCGGCATAGCCCAGGGCCAGCGGTGCGGCGCCGGGGGCGTCCTGCGGCTGCACGACCAGGTCCAGCGGCAGCGCCAGGCTCTGCTTGGCATGCGCGACGACCGGCCAGATGCCTTGCAACCAGCGGGTTTCGAGCAGCGTCAGGTCAGCGGCCTGGGCCGCCTGCGACAGCACCGCGGACAGCAGGGCAACCAGCAAGGCGAAGGGGATGGGCAGTCGGCGCGGCACGTCTGAGGCTCCTTTGAGAGCATCTTCGGCGCGCAGCTGCGCTGCTTGATGGGCGTGCTGGGGTTACGTCGTGAACTATGAGGACAAGACGCTTACGAAGCTGTAACGGCGCCATCGGGAGGACCGTCAATCCGTCACGGGCCGCGTGAGAACCCTGACGGATCAAGCGCGTGAGTGTTGTCGATGGCGTCTGTTCCGGTCGCGCCGCGTCGCTAGCATCGTTCGCTTCGCAAGACGACGCCTGCGGGCGACCACGATGATGAATCCTTCGTTCCAGCGCCGGCAGTTGCTCGCCACCGCCTTGCTCGGCACGGCGCTGCCCGCCTTCTCGGCCGAGGCGGATAGTTGGCGCGATGCCACCACCGGGCGGCGCATCGTGCGCGTGGACGACAGCCCCGGCAACTACGGGCTCTACTTCAACTACAACCCGTTCACGCCGCAGGGCGATCTGATGATCTACCTGACGGCCGAGGGGATTCGCGTGGCCGACACCCGCACCTGGCAGACCCGCCTGGTGCTCATGGGCTCCGTGGACCGGCTGCTGTTCGCGGGGCCGAAGTCGCGCTCGGCCTACTACACGACGCGCGACGCGGCCGTGGAGGAGGGCGGCCCCTTCACGGTGTGGTCGGTGGACCTGGACAGCGGCAAGACGCGCCGGATCGCCGACCTGCCCGGTGGGCGCATCCAGACCATCAACGCCGACGAAACGCTGCTGGCCGGCGCCTACGAGACCGAGCCGCCGCCGCCCGCGATCGCCGCCCAGGGCAAGCGCGACCCGGCCACGGGCTCGCCGTCCTACGCGGGCACGGGGCCGGACGGCAAGCCGCTGTCCTTCGCCGCGGCCAAGGGCAAGTGGATGGCGGACCGGCTGGCCGCACGCGTGCCGATGGAGATGTACAGCGTGGCCATCCGCAGCGGCGAGCGCAAGCCCATCCACCGCGCGACCGACTGGCTCAACCACCTGCTGTTCTCGCCCAGCGACCCTACGCTGCTGATGTTCTGCCACGAGGGCCCCTGGCACGAGGTGGACCGCATCTGGACGATACGCGCTAACGGCACGCAGCTCACCAAGATCCACACCCGCACGATGTCCGGCGAGATCGCCGGGCACGAGTTCTGGGGCAGCGACGGCAGGACCGTCTGGTACGACCTGCAGATGCCGCGCGGCGGCACGACCTGGCTGACCGGGCGCAACCTCACCACCGGCGAACAATGGCGTTATGAAGTGGGCAAGGACCAGGCGTCCTACCACTTCTCGCAGTCGCCCGACGGCCAGCTGTTCTCTGGCGACGGCGGCAACGCCGGCAAGTGGATCAGCCTGCTCAAGCCAGTGGTGCGCGAGAAGCCCGTGCCCGGCCTCATCACGCCGGGCCGCCTGGAGACCGTGCGCGTGGCCGATCTCTCCAAGCAGGACTACACGCTGGAGCCCAACCAGCACTTCACGCCGGACGGCAAGTGGCTGGTCTACCGCGCGAACGTGGAAGGCAAGCCGGCGATCTACGCCGTCGAACTGTCGGTGGCCCGCTGACATGGCGGAGATCGCTGTCGTCGGGCCTGGCGCCATTGGCTGCACGGTTGCCACATGGCTGGCGCAGAGCGCCGCACATCGCCTCACCGTGCTGGCGCGCAAGCCCTTGGCGGGCATCGTGGTGCAGACGCCGGGCGGTGCGCTGCAGGCGGCGCCGCGTGTCGTGAACGATGCGTTGGCGCTGCAGGGCAGCGAGTGGGTGCTGGTCGCAACCAAGGCCTATGACGCGGCCACGGTGGCGGCCAATCTGGCGCCGCTGGCCGGCGGCCCGGCGTGCATCGCGATCCTGCAAAACGGCGTCGAGCATCTCGAACACTTCACGGCCGGCTTCGCGCCCTGGCAATTGCTGCCGGTGATGGTGGACATCCCCGCGCTGCGGACCGCGCCCGGCCGCGTCACGCAGCACCGCAAGGGCCGCATGCGCGTGCCGCAGGGTGAACTGGGCGAGCGCTTCGTGCAGCTCTTTGCGCACACGGACATCGACGTTGTGCAGTCGCCCGACTTCAAGACGGAGATCTGGAAGAAGCTCTGCGTCAACGCCGCCGGCGCCTTCTCGGCGGTGCTGCTGAAGCCCGCCGTCATCGCGCGCCATGCCGGCGTGGCGGCGTTGATGGAACGGGTCATCCGCGAGGTCATCGCCGTGGGCCGTGCCGAGGGCGCGGCGCTCGACGATGGCCTCGCGGCCAGCATCGTCGACGGCTATCGCCAGAACCCGTCGGGCATCAACTCGATGCACGCGGACCGGCTGGCCGGCCGGTCGATGGAGATCGAGGCGCGCAATGGCGTCATCGTCCGGCTGGGCCGCAGGCACGGCGTCCCGACGCCCACCAACGAGATGGTCGTTGCGCTGCTGGAGGCCAGCCTGCTTGACGCTGGCTGAGCGTCGTCACTATGTGAAGAAGGCGGACGCCGTCCGACGAGCGGGTCGGAAGCCATCGTCGCGTTGCGGGGGCCTTGTCCGACGCGACCCGGGCAGGCGCGGGCCTAGTCTCGCGGCATGGCGAATTACATCGGCACGGCAGGCTGGTCGTTGCCCTCCGCGCATGCCGGCGCCTTCCCCGTTGAAGGCTCGCAGCTGGAGCRTTATGCGGCCGTACTGAACTGCGTGGAGATCAACTCCTCCTTCTACCGCCCGCATCGGCCGCAGACCTATGAACGTTGGGCTGCAAGCACGCCGAAGGGCTTTCGCTTTGCGGTCAAGTGCCCGAAGCAGATCTCGCATGAGGCGCGGCTGACAGGCGCCGACGAGGCATTGGCGCGCTTTGTCGGCGAGGCCGGTGCGCTGGGCAGGAAATGGGCCGTGCTGCTGGTGCAGTTGCCGCCGTCACTGCGGTTTGACGCGGGCGTGGCGGGGCGCTTCTTCGACAGCGTGCATGTGGCCTTCGGCGGTGCGGTCGTCTGCGAGCCGCGGCATGCGAGCTGGTTTACGCCCGAGGCCGAGCGGTTGATGCGTGACAGCGAGGTGGCGCGCGCAGCGGTCGACCCCGCCAAATTTTCCGGCGCCGAGAAGCCGGGCGGACATCCGTCCGTCGTCTACTTCCGCTGGCACGGCTCGCCAAGGATGTACTGGTCGCCCTACGACGAAGCCTGGTTGCAGGAACGGGCCAGCGTGCTGAAGTCGCTGCCCAAGGGCGTCCCGCGCTGGTGCGTCTTCGACAACACGGCCTCGGGCGCGGCGCTGGGCAATGCGCTTCAGTTGCGCGAGTTGCTGTAAGCCTTGATCCGGCAGTTGAGCGCGCCCGAGGAGCCGGCGAGGCGGGTCGGTGGCAAGGCGCGACGACGCAGTGGGCTGATGCCCACCAGGAGAAGCAACGCGGTCAGCGGCCCGAAGTGCCGGCTCAGCGGGCGTGCAGCGCTATCCAACGAAGTGGCGAAGGCCGCAACGCTGCCCAGGTGTTGAGGCGACGAGGCTTTCGATGAATGGCGAGCGGTCGACTGCCGGATCAAGGCTACCAGTTGCAACCCTTGCCCCGCGCCGCGTCCACGGCCAGCGGCACGATGGCGAGGATGCCGGCGCCGCTGTAGGCCTTGCGGCAGTCCTTGTTGGTGGCGTCTTCCATCGCCTGCTCCAGCTTGGACTTGCGCTCGGGTGGCGGCGGGATGAGGTCGATGAGGCCGGTGCTGCGCTTGGCCGACATGTCGCCGCGCGGCAGCGACAGGTTCAGCGGCGTGCGCGCCGGCGTGCTGGCGGCGGCCGTGGGCGGCAGAGGCGGCGCGGGCAGGTCCGGCCCCAGGCGCGAGCCGGCGTCCGGCGAACCGGCCGAGGCCTTGGGTGCGGCATAGGGGTTGGCGGTGGGGTCACCGCGCGCCGGGCCGGCCGGTGCGTTGACCTGACCGGGCAGTGTGCCCGTCAGCTCGGACAGCGTCGCCCCACCCGGCGTGGCTGCACCCGAGCGGGCATTGGCTGCGGGCTGCATCGGCGCGACGGTGCTGCCACCTTCGGCCGACTCCATGCGGCGCACCGGGGCAGGCAGGTCCTGGGCGCCCTGCAGCGCCGCCGTGGTGGCGGCCGGCGTGGTCGCGCGCAGTTCGCTGGAACGGGCCAGCGGCGTGACGGCGCCGCCGTCGGCCGTTGTTGATTCGAGGCGCTGCACCGGCGCCGGCAGCGGCGTGGCGGCCGTCAGCGAAGGCGTTGCAGTGGTGGTGGCGCGCAGCTCGGCCGGGCGGGGCAAGGGGGTGGCAGCACCCACGGCGGCGGGCCCTTCGAGCCGGTGCACGGGCGCCGGCAGTTCGGCGCCGGGTGCGAGCGCGGCCATGGGGGCGGGCAGCACGCGCAGGTCGGCGGGGCGGGGCAGCGGGGCGGTGGCCTGGGTGGCGGGTGCGRCCTCCAGCCGGTTCACGGGCGCGGGCAGGTCGCTGGCCATGGGCGGCACTGACTGCAGATCGGCCGGACGGGCGACCGTGCGCAGGTTGGCGGCGGGCCGCAGCGGCGCCACGGCAGCCTCGGGCCGGGCCTCCAGCCGGTCGAGGGTGGCCGAGGGCAGCTCGGGCGTGGGCATCTGCTGCGGCGTACTGCGCGGGGCCGGGCTCAGGTCCTGGCGCTCGATGGGGCGAAAGCCTTCGGGCAGGTCCAGCGTGGCGGTGCTGGGCGGCGCGGGTGAAGCCTCGTCGGTGCGGGCGGCCTCGGGCGGCACCTCTTGCGGGTTGAAGCGGTCCAGCTCAGCGGCGCCGGGCGCGGGGCCGGTCGGGCGCTGCGGGGCGCCAGCACCGGCTTCGCCCGTTTCAGCGGGTGGCGCACCGGCATCGCCGCCGCTCTTGCCGAGCAGCTTGACGGTCAGGCTGCCCCAGACACCCTCGCCCGGTGCGGCCGTGCCGGCGGCATTGCCGAACATCAGCACCAGCCAGACGTGCAGCAGCACGGCCAGCAGCAGGCAGCGCTGCAGCTGGCGGGGGTCGGGCGGCGGGCGGCGGAGGGCTACGACAGTCACTGCGGGCGCATTGTGTGTCAGCCCGGCACCGCCTCCGTGAGAGGGCGATTGCCGATGTGTGACCGCCGACAACGCTGTCCAATGCCAAGGAATGCCCACCCACGGATGACCATGATTCGCTTTTCTCCCGCCTCCCTTGCTGCACCGCTACTGGGCCGCGCGGCGCTGACCCTGGCCGTGGCGCTGGTGACCGCCTGCGGCGGCGGCGCGGCCGAGGCGGCCGGTGCCGGCCCGGTTACCGCCAGCACGCCAGCCACCACCACCTGCACCAACCCGACCACCGTGATGCCCAACCAGAGCGGCACCGCGCTGCCGTTCTGCGCCTCCCTGAGCGCCGACCCCGACGGCGACGGCCAGGGCACGGAGGGCGGCAAGGCCTGCCAGATGCGCACCGGTTTCGACATCACCGCCGCGATGGGCAGCGGCTGGAACCTGGGCAACACGCTGGACGCCACGGGCCAGACCGCCGACACGCTGGCCGACGAGACGAACTGGGGCAACCCGCGCACAACGCAGGCCATCGTTGACGCCGTCAAGAAGGCGGGCTTCAGCTCGCTGCGGCTGCCGGTGAGCTGGGACGACCATGTCTCCGGCACCGGCTGGACCATCCACAAGCCCTGGCTGGACCGCGTCGAGGAGGTCGCCGGCTATGCACTGGCCAGCGGCATGACGGTCATCGTCAACATCCACCACAACGGCGGCTGGGAAGCGCCGACGCTGGGCAACGAGGCGCGTGCCGCCGATGTGCTGGGCAAGCTGTGGCCGCAGATCGCGCAGCGCTTCGAGAAGTACGACCACCGCGTCGTCTTCGAGACGATGAACGAGCCACGTGTGTCGGTGGCCGGCGTGGACGACTGGTGGGGCAAGCCGGAGTACTACGCCGTGTTGAACCGCCTGAACGTGGTGGCGCTGAACGCCATCCGCGCGACGGGCGGCAACAACCTGCGCCGGCTCGTCATGCTGCCGGGCTACGCTGCCACGGCCACGGCCGAGCAAACCAACGCCCTCGTGCTGCCCAAGGACAAGAACATCGCCGTCTCGGTGCACGCCTATTCGCCGTATGACTTCGCGCTCAACCAGAAGGGCGGCTCGGTCTTCAGCGGCCAGGCCGAGCTGGACGAGATGTTCACGCGGCTGAACAGCAAGTTCATCCAGAACGGCACGCCGGTCGTCATGGGCGAGTGGGCGTCGACGGACAAGAACAACCTGGCCGAGCGTGTGAAGCACGCGGCTTACTTCGCGCGCGGCGCCCGCAAGGCCGGCATCCCGGCGTTCTGGTGGGACAACGGCAACATGGTCTGGAGCGCCACGTCCACCGACATCATGGGTGTCATCGACCGCCGCACGCTGGCGGTGGCCAGGCCGGAGATCGTGGACGCCATCATGTGCGCGACGCGCTGAGTCAGGGCCAGCTATCGAATGAGTGGGTCACCGGGGCCAGCCAGCGGCCCACTGACGTGACGCTGCGCTCGACGACGCGCATCGCGCCGCCAGCCTCGCGGATCAGCACCGTCGAACAGCGCGTGCCATAGCCGACATCGCGCATGCGGATGAAGCGCGGCGACAGCAGGCGCTCGCGCTCGAGGCCGACGCCGGTATCAGGCAGGGCGGCATCGGCCGCGGGCCTGGGGTCGGCCAGCGCGGCGAGAAGGCCCTGGGTCAGCTCGTCGGCATCGGCCGCCTGTTCAAGCGCCTCGGCCATGGCGTCGCGCAGGCCCACGGTCTTGGGCCAGGACGTGTCCAGCGCGGCGTTGGACAGCGTGTGGATGCCGGCGCCAAGCTCGACCGGCGCGGGCGAGCGGTTGCTGATCCAGTGCCAGTCGTTGCGCGGCAGATCGGCCGTGATGAGGTTGAAGCCGTTGTAGCCGCCGGCCAGCTGTTGGGCGAAGGCGGGTGCGCTGTCGCGGCTGTCGAGCCAGTCCACAACCAGGGCGCCACGCGACGGCGCGTCGGGGTTCTGGCGGCCGGGTTCGCGCACATTGGTCAGCAGCGCCAGCCGGCCTTCACGCGTCAGGCCGAACCAGGTGCCGCCGGCGGACAGGTCGCGGCCGGCGAGGATGTCGGGCCGGTCCGCCCACCAGGCCATGGGCGCGGCCGCGCGGGCGAAGAACTCGTCGCGGTTGGCGGCGATGACGAGGGGAAAGCGCGGGTGGGCGTTCAGCGCGAACGCKGCGAGGCACATCGCCTCAACATTCCACGATATTCACTGCGAGGCCGCCACGCGCCGTTTCCTTGTACTTGGTCATCATGTCGGCGCCCGTGTCGCGCATCGTCTTGATGACCTTGTCGAGGCTGACGAAGTGCGTGCCGTCGCCGCGCAGTGCCATGCGCGCCGCGTTGATGGCCTTGACCGAGGCGATGGCGTTGCGCTCGATGCAGGGGATCTGAACCAGGCCACCGACCGGGTCGCAGGTCAGGCCCAGGTGGTGCTCCATGCCGATCTCGGCCGCGTTCTCGACCTGCTCCGGCGTGCCGCCCATGACGGCGCACAGCGCGCCGGCGGCCATCGAGCAGGCCACGCCGACCTCGCCCTGGCAGCCCACCTCAGCGCCGCTGATGGAGGCGTTCTCCTTGTAGAGGATGCCGATGGCCGCGGCGGTCAGCAGGAAGTCGACGACGCCGCGGTCGGTGGCATGGTGGACGAAGCGCGTGTAGTAGTGCAGCACCGCCGGCACGATGCCCGCCGCGCCGTTGGTGGGCGCCGTGACGACGCGGCCGCCGGCGGCGTTCTCCTCGTTGACGGCCAGCGCGTAGAGGTTGACCCAGTCCATGACCTGCAGCGGGTCGCGCAGCGCGGCCTCGGGGTTAGCGGTCAGGTCGCGGTGCAGCTGCGCCGCGCGGCGCTTCACCTTGAAGCCACCGGGCAGGATGCCCTCGGTCTTGCAGCCGCGTGCGACGCAGGCCTGCATGACGCTCCAGATCTTCATCAGGCCGGCGTCGATTTCGGCCTCGCTGCGCCAGTGGCACTCGTTGCGGCGCATCAGCTCGGCGATGGAGATGCCGTGGCGCTGCGTCAGCACCAGCAGTTCGTCGCCGGAGTTGAAGGGGTAGGGCAGGACGGTGGTGTCGGGTGCGATCACCTTCTGCTTGCTGCCATCGGCCGCCACCTCGTCGCTGACGACAAAGCCGCCGCCGACGGAGTAGTAGACACGGTTGGCGATCTCTGCACCGTCTGCGTCGAAGGCGATGCAGCGCATGCCGTTGGCGTGGAAGGGTAATGTCTCGCGGCGCTTGAAGATGAGGTCCTTGGCCTCGTCGAACTTGACGGCGTGCTGGCCGACCAGATTCAGGTCGCCGGCACGGATCACGTCCATCAAGGCCGGGATGGCCTCGATGTCGACGCTGTCCGGCTCATGCCCGGCCAGGCCCAGCAGCACCGCCTTGTCGCTGCCGTGCCCCTTGCCGGTGGCGCCCAGCGAGCCGTAAAGGATGACCTGCACGCGAGCCACCTCGTCCAGCAGGCCGTCGTGTTGCAGCCGCAGGCCGAACAGCCGCGCGGCGCGCATCGGCCCGACCGTGTGCGAGCTGCTCGGGCCTATGCCGATCTTGAAGAGGTCGAAGACGGAGACGGCCATGAGATTCCAACAGCGGAGGTTTAGTTGCCGTGCCGAATCGGCGTCGGAACGTTTTGACAATTTTTGAGCAGTGCAAATTGCCCGTCCACCTTTGCCGCCAGAGAGACCGGAAGCGAGGTCGCACCTCCGTCAATCGATATGCGGACTTCCAAGCCTTGGTCTTCAAAGCTGCGCAGTTCCTCGATCAGCTGGGCCACCGTTCTTCCTTTGCCGAACCAGGGTACGCCGCTCATCGATCTCAAACCTCTTCGTATTCGCTCAACGGCACGCAGCTGCAGAACAGGTTGCGGTCGCCCCACACGTTGTCCACTCGCCCCACCGGCGACCAGTATTTCTGGCGGCGCAGGCTGGGCAGGGGGAAGGCAGCGGCTTCGCGGCTGTAGGCGTGGGTCCAGTCCGTCGCACTGACGACCATGGACGTGTGCGGCGCGTTGACCAGGGGGTTGTCCTCGCGAGAGACCTTGCCCGACTCGACATCGGCGATCTCCTGGCGGATCTGGATCATCGCGTCGATGAAGCGATCCAGCTCGGCGCGGGATTCGCTCTCGGTCGGCTCGACCATCAGCGTGCCGGCGACGGGGAAGCTCAAGGTCGGCGCGTGGAAGCCATAGTCGATCAGGCGCTTGGCGACGTCTTCGGCGCTGACGCCGGAGGTCTCCTTCAGCGGCCGCAGGTCCAGGATGCACTCGTGGGCGACGCCGCCGCCCTTCACGCCGTCAATGCCGCCGCTGAAGTGGATGTCGTAGTGGTCCGACAGGCGAGCCGCGACGTAATTGGCGGACAGGATGGCGACCTCGGTCGCCTTCTTCAGACCCTCGGCGCCCATCATGCGGATGTACATCCACGAGATGGGTAGCACGGCCGCATTGCCAAGCGGGGCTGCGCTCACGGCTCCGATGTTGCTGGCCTTGCCGAGGCCGGCGGTGCGGTGCGCCGGCAGGAAGGGCACGAGGTCGTCCACCACGCACACGGGGCCGACGCCAGGGCCGCCGCCGCCGTGCGGGATACAGAAGGTCTTGTGCAGGTTCAGGTGGCTGACGTCGCCGCCGAACTCACCGGGTGCCGCGATGCCGACCAGCGCATTCATGTTGGCGCCGTCCACGTAGACGCGGCCGCCGTGGGCCTTCACCATCGCGCAGATCTCCTTCACATGCGTGTCGAACACGCCGTACGTGGAGGGGTAGGTGATCATGATCGCGGCCAACTTGGCGGCGTACTGTTCGCACTTGGCCTTCAGGTCGACGAGGTCGATGTTGCCTTCCTTGTCGCACTTGGTGACGACGACCTGCATGCCGACCATCTGCGCCGACGCCGGGTTGGTGCCGTGGGCGCTCTCGGGGATCAGGCAGATGTTGCGATGGGCTTCGCCACGCGACTCGTGCCAGGCCTTGATGGCCAGCAGGCCCGCGTACTCGCCCTGCGAGCCGGCGTTGGGCTGCAGGCTGATGCCGGCATAGCCGGTGCACTCGGTCAGCCAGTTCTGCAGCAGTTGGTCCAGCTCGGTGTAGCCGGCCAGCTGGTCCTGCGGCGCGAACGGGTGGACGCCCGCGAACTCCGGCCAGGTGATGGGGATCATCTCGGCCGTGGCGTTGAGCTTCATCGTGCACGAGCCCAGCGGAATCATGCTGCGGTCCAGCGCCAGGTCCTTGTCCGACAGGCTGCGGATGTAGCGCAGCATCTCGGTTTCGCTGTGGTGGGTGTTGAAGACCGGGTGGGTCAGGAACGCGCTGCTGCGGCGCAGCTGCGTGGGGATCAGGCTGTCCACGCCGGCGGCGAATTCGTCGACCTTGGGCGCGGTGGCACCGGCGGGGGCGAGCCAGCTCCAGATGGCTTCGATGTCGGCACGCGAGGTGGTCTCGTCCAGCGCGATGCTGACGTGCTTGTCGCTGTGCTTGCGCAGATTGGCCTGGGCAGCGACGGCCTTGGCCGTCACGGCGGCGGCGTCACACTCGACCAGCAGCGTGTCAAACACATGCGGCGTCAACACCTTCACGCCCATACGCGTCAGGCCGGCATGCAGGATGGCCGTGTAGCTGGCCACGCGCTCGGCGATGCGCTTCAGGCCTTGCGGGCCGTGATAGACGGCGTACATGCTGGCCACGACGGCCGGCAGCACTTGCGCCGTGCAGATGTTGGACGTGGCCTTCTCGCGGCGGATGTGCTGCTCGCGGGTCTGCAACGCCAGACGCATGGCGGGGTGGCCTTGCGCGTCCTTGGAGACGCCGACGAGGCGACCGGGCATCGAGCGCTTGAATTCGTCCTTGCAGGCCAGGAAGGCGGCGTGCGGGCCGCCGGCGCCCATGGGCATGCCGAAGCGCTGGCTGTTGCCGGCGACGATGTCGGCACCGAACTCGCCGGGTGAGACCAGCATCGTCAGCGCGAGCAGGTCGGTGCAGACGATGAAGGCGGCGCTCTTGGCATGGGCCTGGTCGGCAAAGGCCTTCAGGTCGTGGATGAGGCCGGCGGTGCTGGGGTATTGGCAGACGACGGCGAAGTAGTCGTTCTCGGCCATCAGCGTGGGTGCCATGCCGACCTTGACGTCGATCCCAAGCGGCGCGCAGCGCGTCTGGATGACCTCGATGGTCTGCGGGTGCACATCGCCGGCGACGATCAGCGTGTTGCTCTTGCTCTTCACGCCGCGCTTGGCCAGCGTCACGGCCTCGGCGGCCGAGGTGGCTTCGTCCAGCATCGAACCGTTGGCGATGTCCATGCCGGTGAGGTCGGTCACCATCGTCTGGAAGTTCAGGATGGCTTCCATGCGCCCCTGCGAGATCTCGGCCTGGTAGGGCGTGTAGGCCGTGTACCACGCGGGGTTCTCGAGGATGTTGCGCAGGATGACGCCCGGCGTGTGGGTGCCGTAGTAGCCCTGGCCGACGAAGCTCTTGTAGACCTTGTTCTTGCTCGCAATCGCCTTCAGCTCGGCCAGCGCGCCCGCCTCGGTGATGGGCGCGGGCAGCTTCATGCCGGCACTGCGGCGGATGGATGCGGGCACAACCGCGTCGATCAACGCGGTGCGGCTGGCCACGCCGACGGCGGCGCACATCAGGGATTCATCGACGGCATCCGGCCCGATGTGGCGGGCGTGGAATTCGGAGGCGTCTTCGAGTTGAGAAAGCGGCGTCGGCATGGCAGGTCTACTTCGAGAAATTACAGGGTCTTGAGCAGGGCGTCGTAGGCGGTCGAGTCCATCAACACGTCGAGCTGGGCGGGGTTGCTCAGCTTGACCTTGAAGAACCAGCCGGCCTTGAGCGGGTCGCTGTTGGCGAGCGCCGGGTCGTCGCGCAGGGCTTCGTTCACTTCGACGACTTCGCCGTCCACAGGCATGTACACGTCGGCCGCGGCCTTGACGGACTCGACGACGCCGGCGACTTCCTTCTCGGCGTAGGTCTTGCCCACTTCGGGCAGGTCCACGAAGACCACGTCGCCCAGCGCGTCCTGCGCATGGACGGTGATGCCGACGGTGGCCGTGCCGTCGCCGTGCACGTCAAGCCATTCGTGGTCGGGGGTGTACTTGATGCTCATCGCGTTCAGCCTCTGTAGTAGCGGTTGGGGGTGAAGGGGGTAGCGGAAACAACCATCGGCGTGCGCTTGTCGCGCACGATGGCGAAGACTTGCGCGCCGACGGCGGTGTGGGCCTTGTCGAGGTAGGCGAGGGCGACCGGCTGGTTGACCGTGGGGCCCAGCGTGCCGCTGGTGACGACGCCGATCTCGGTGCCGTCGACCGTAACGATCTTGGCACCCTCGCGCACGGGCATGCGCTCCTTGCCGACCAGGCCCACGCGCTTGCGCGCCGCGCCGTTGGCGAGTTGTTCGTCGATGACGGCCGCGCCCGGGTAGCCGCCGGCACGCGCGCCACCGGCACGGCGTACCTTCTGGATGGCCCAGGTGATGGAGGCTTCGACGGGCGTGGTGAGAGCGTCGATGTCATGGCCGTAGAGGCAGAGCCCGGCTTCCAGTCGCAGCGAGTCGCGCGCGCCGAGGCCGATGGGCTTCACTTCGCTGTGGGCGAGCAGCTTGCGGGCAAGCGCGACGGCGTCATCGTTGTGCACTGAGATCTCATAGCCGTCCTCGCCGGTGTAGCCCGAGCGGGTCAGGAAGGTGTCAATGCCGTCGAGCGAGAAGAAGCCGCCGGTCATGAAGGTCAGCTTGGCAACCTCGGGGTTCAGGCGGGACAGCACGTCCACGGCCTGCGGGCCTTGCAGCGCGAGCAGCGCGCGCTCGGGCACGGGGATGACCTCGCAGCGCGCGCCGATGTGCTTTTGCATGTGAGCAATGTCCTGCTCCTTGCAGCCGGCGTTGACGACGACGAAGAGGTCGTCGGGGCGCTTGCAGACCATCAGGTCGTCCAGCAGGCCGCCCTGCTCGTTCGTGAACAGGGCGTAGCGCTGCTTGAAAACGCCCAGGTCGACGATGTCGACCGGCACCAGGGTTTCCAGCGCCGCGGCGGCGTCCGCGCCGACCAGGCGCACCTGGCCCATGTGCGACACATCGAACAGGCCGGCGGCCGCTCGCGTGTGCTTGTGCTCGGCCATCACGCCGGCGGGGTATTGCACCGGCATGTCGTAGCCGGCGAAGGGCACCATCTTGGCGCCGAGTTCGACGTGGAGGGCGTGAAGAGGCGTTTGCAGCAAAGAGGACATCAGAGCTCCGACGGATTTCGGGTGTGGATGTCCTCGCTGTCCCTGGTACCTGAGRGATTGACAAGGCGGTGTGCAGTCCCGCGCAAGCTTGCCCCTTCGGTGGGCTGGCCTGGTGCCAGCCTCTCTCCAGTGAGGAACGCGCCGAGTGTCAGCCACCCGTCGCGTTTTGTCAGTCCTTTTGCCTGAGCGTTCGAGTGGTTAAACCCTGCGCCTTCGGCGGCTCCCAAAAATCCCGGAGCGCTCTCCTGACAGAGCCGGCATTCTAGCCACGCTGATGCCGGTCGGTCTGAGCTCAGTCGCCCAGATGGCCGGACTCCAGCGCCTCGCTGTCGATGGGCATGGTCTTGCCGTCGGTGCCATCGAAGAACAGCGGCTTGCGCGCCTTGGCCACCGGTGCGACCTGGTTCATCGTCATCGCGTCAAACAACCGCCCGTTCTGCATCACCTGGGCGATGCGGTCCGACTGCCGGATGTCGGCCAGCGGGTTGCCGTCGATCACCACCAGGTCGGCCAGCTTGCCGGGTTCGATGGAGCCCAGGTCCTTGTCGAAGCCGAAGTTGCGCGCCGGGTTGATGGTGGCGGTGCGCAGCGCCTCATGCGGCGTCATGCCGCCCAGCACGAACATCCACATCTCCCAGTGCGCGCCCAGGCCCTCGCGCTGACCGTGGGCGCCGATGGAGGTGTTGACGCCGGCGCGCGACAGCGCCGTCGCCGTGCGGGCCACGCGCAGCACGTTGAAATCCTCCTCGGGCGCGGTTTCGCGGCGCACGGCACGCGGTTCCAGCACGGCGCGCGGCACGTAGCGGCTCAGCAGCGGGTGCTTCCAGACGTCGGTGCGGGCGTACCAGTAATGCTCGCCGTCCAGGCCGCCGTAGCCGACGTTCAGCGTCGGCGTGTAACCCACGGCCGTCTGGCTCCATAGCTGCTTGACGTCGTCCCACACCTCGGCGAGCGGCAGCGAATGCTCCACGGTCGTGTGGCCGTCCACCACCATGCCCATGTTCATCTGGAACAGCGAGCCGCCCTCGGGCACGACCATCATTCCCGTTCGTCGCCCGGCTTCCAACAGCTGCTGGCGCTGGTCGCGGCGCGGCTGCTGGTAGCTCTTCACGCTGATGGCGCCTTCGGCCTTCTGGCGGTTCAGGTGGGTCAGCGCGTCGTCCAGGTTGTTGATGTTGGACGTGTAGGGCGTCTTGGCGCCGTAGAGGATGGTGCCCGTCGAGTAGATGCGCGGGCCCAGCACGAGGCCGGCGCGCTGCATCTCGGCCTGCGTGAAGATGGCCGCGCTGTTGTTGGACGGGTCGTGCAGCGTCGTCACGCCAAAGGCCAGCGAGGCGAGGTTGATCCAGCTTTGCTGCGGGATGAGGCCGCCGTCGTTCATTGCGCCATGCCAGTGCGCGTCGATGAAGCCGGGCACGATGGTCTTGCCGTCGGCGGCTATGCGCTTGGCGTCGGCGGGGATGGCGATGTCCTTGCCGACCGCGACGATGCGGTTGCCGTCGACGAGGACGGTGCCGCCCTCGATGACCTCATCGCCCTTCATCGTGACGATGCGTGCACCGGTCAGCGCGATCTTGCCGCCGGGCTTGTCGCTGGCCTGCTCGAAGCCGATCTTCTGCACGGTGGCCTTGTCCTTGCCCTCGGCATTGGCCGTGAACAACTCGTCGCCCAGCGTGAAGTGCAGCCGCTTGCTGTCACCGCTCCAGTGCAGGCCCGAGCCGGCGTTCACGTCCAGCTGGCGCACGGGCAGCGCGTCCATCTTGGCGCCGACGGTGAGCGTCCTGCCGGCCTGGCCCTGCACGCTGGGCAGCGGCGTCACATAGGCGTGGAAGCGCTCGACGAAGCCCAGCCACTGGCCGTCGGGCGAGACGCTGTATTCGCTGGCCACGTCGCTGCGGGCGACCTCGGTCTCGCTGCGGTCGCGCAGGTTCAGGCGCGTCAGCGCAAAGCGCTGCTCGACCTCGCTGGGGCTGCTCGTCTTCGTGAAGAAGACCTCGTCACTGCTGGCGCCGAACTGTGCGCCGCTGCCTTCCTTGGCGATGCGCTCGGCCTTGCCCGAGCCATCGGCAGCAGCGAGGTAGAGGCCAGTTTCCAGGCTGTGCCAGGGGCTGGTCAGGCCGCCGCCCTTGATCTTGCGGTAGACGAGCTGTTTGCCGTCCGGCGACAGGCGCGGCTCCAGGTATTTGCCGGGCTCCTTGACGAGCGCCGTATCCTTGCCCGTCGCCACGTCCAGGCGCCGCACCGTGCCCTGCGTGTCGTCACGCCAGGTCGCGTAGACCAGGCTCTTGCCGTCGCGCGACCAGCTCGGTGCGAACTCGAAGGCTTCGTCCTGCTTCGTCAGCCGGCGCGGTGCGCCGTCGGGCAGATCCTTGACGTAAAGCGACCCCAGCGCCGAGTAGACGACGCGCCGACCGTCCGGCGAGACCTGGGCGCCGCGCAGTTGGTGCACGGCGAACTTGTCCGGAGCGACGTTCTGCGCAAAACGCATCGGCTCACGCAGCTCGCGCGTGTCCTTCACGTGGAAGGGAATGTCGGCGGCCGTGCCCTTGAACGGGTCGACGCGCCAGATCTTTCCCTCGGCCCAGACAACCATTTCCTTGGATCCGGGCAACCAGGCGAAGCTGGGGTAGACGCCCCACATCGCYCAGATCTCCTGGAGGTCGCGCGACAGCCCGCTCCAGGCCGGGCGCTCGACGCCGGTGCTCAGGTCCTTCAGAAACAGCGTGCTCTGGTTGCGCACGCGGCGCACGAAGGCCAGGTAACGCCCGTCCGGCGACGGCGTGGGCCGCACGGCGCCGCCAGCGCCCTGGACAAAAGCCTCGACGGATCCATCCGTCAGATCCTGGCGGTAGATCTTGTAGATCTCGCCGTTGCTGTTCTTGTTGTACTCAAAGACCCGGCCGGGCGTGGCGTCCTGCGAGTAGTAGAGGAATTTGCCGTCCGGCGAGATGGCCGGCTCGCCGAGGTCCTTCTGCCAGTTGGGCTTCTCGTTGAGCTGCACGCCCTTGTTCTTGGCCGCCTCGCCGTCGACGTGGAAGAGCCAGATCTCGCCCGAGCCCGCGCTGCGCGTGCCGGTGTAGTGCTTGCGCGCCAGCAGGTATTTGCCGCTCGGGTGCCAGGCCGGGTTGTTCAGCGTGCGGAAGTCCTCCTGCGTCACGGCGCGGGCRCCGCTGCCGTCGACATTCATGACCCACAGGTTGTCGCCGCCGCCGGCATCGCTGAGAAAGGCGATCTGCTTGCCGTCGGGCGAGAAGCGGGCCTGCTGCTCCCAGGCAATGGAGTGCGTCAGCGCCTTCGCCTCGCCGCCGGCGACGGGCAGGGCGTAAAGATCACCCAGCAGGTCGAAGAGGATCGTCTTGCCGTCCGGGCTGACGTCCACGCTCAGCCAGGTGCCGGTCTTCACGTCGATGCTGGCCGTCTTGGCTACGCCTGGTGGCGCGTTGACGTTCCACGGAGCGGGCTTGGGCGCGTCCTGCGCGTTGGCGGCGAGGGCTGCGGCCAGCAGCAGGGCAGGGGCGGCGGTCAGACGGAGCATGGAGGAGGGCGTTTGGGAAACCAAAGCCTTCGATGCTAACGAAGGAAGAGTTGCTCTTCCGTTCGTCACGTCCGGTCGGGGAGTTTCACTTCGCGTAGAAATCGGCCTCGCCGGGCGGACGAGACTTGAAGCGCTTGTGCAGCCAGAAGTACTGGTGCAACTGCCGCCGCGCCATGCCTTCGATGATGGCGTTCATGCGCGTGGCGTCGGCCGCGAGGTCGTTGCTCGGGAAATGCTCCAGCGGCGGCTCGATGACCAGCGTGTAGCCATCGGCATCGCGGCGTGGGTAGCAGGGCAGCACGGCGGCGTTCGCGACGGTCGCCATGCGTGACAGCCCGGTGATGGTGGCCGCGGGCACGCCGAAGAAGGGCACGAAGATCGAATCGCGGTGGCCGAGATCCTGGTCGGGCAGGTAGTAGAGGCGGTAGCCGTCCTTCAACGCGCGCAGCAGCGGCCGCGAGCCGTGATGGCGGGCGAACATGACACCGGAGTTGAAGCGCGTGCGCTTGGCGAGGAAGAAGGCGTCCAACCAGGGGTCCTTCTGCACCGAGTAGAAGCCGGCGACGGGCGTTTCCAGCGAGACGCGCACGCCGGCCAGGTCCAGCCCGGTGAAGTGCGCCGCCAGCAGGATGGCATTGCGGCCCTCCAGCGCGCGCAGGTGTTCCACGCCTTCGATGCGCATCAGGCGTTGCAGGCGTTCCTTCGAAGAGAACCAGCAGTAGCCGTACTCCAGCAACATCTGCACCATGGCGACGAAATGCCGGCGCAGCAGCTTGCGGCGGGCGGCGGGTGTCCAGTCTGGCAGCGCGAGCCGCAAGTTCACTTCGCCGATGTGCCGGCGCGACGTGGGCACGGACGCAACAAGGTTGCCGATCAGCCAGCCCAGCGCCGCCAGGGCGCGGAACGGTAGCCAGCTCAACAGCCAGAGCAGGCCCACGACCAGCTTCATGCCCATGCGCTGCCCTCAGAAAAAACCATTTGCGCCATCACCTGCAACCCTTGTTCTAGGGGCGGCATCGTAGTGGCTACGCGATTTCTCGATCTACCAGCACCTGCACTGCCTCGCCGAGCAGGTTTCCACCCGGGCTAGCCGGAAGCAGGCGAGGGCGTCTGTGGTCGCGAGGATCCGTGCAATGCAGGTGATGCCTGAACACGCAGGACGCTCAGCACGACGGCTGATTCGGGTCGGCCCTCGACCAGGCTTTGCCAGCGTTCCCGCAGAATCCGTCAAGACCACCGACGACGCGGCAGGGGACACAAATGGCGCAACAGAGCAGACCGGCCAAGACCGCCGCGATCAACGCGGCCTTCAGGAAGGTCACCGGCGGCGACTCGAAGCCGCGCGTCGATGCAGACGACCTGGCGCGAGTCAACCGCCTCGTCCTCCCCGTGGTCCTGGTTGCTCTGGCCGCCGCAGCCTGGGTCGGGTGGCGGGCCGACTCGGTCGGGCCCGTCCTGCTCTGGGTCTTCGCCTCATTGGCGGCAGGGAGCGCCATGGGCTTTCTGTTCGGCATTCCCAAGTCTGGCCTGCCATCCAGGGCGGACCCGCCATCCGGCGGCGCGCCGAAGACGGCAGCAGCGGCGCAAACCCCGCGCGCACGGCCAAACACCAACCTCGAGGAGGTCTCCGACTGGGTGACCAAGATCATCGTCGGTCTGACGCTGGTTCACCTCGAGAAGCTCCAGGTTGAGATCGGGCGCATCTGCCGGAATGCAGCGGCAGCGATCCGGCCCCAACCGACGGCGTCGGACATCTCGGCAGCCACCGCACTCGTCGTCGGCTTTGCACTGATCGGCTTCCTGGCGATGTACCTCTACATGCGGTTGTTCGTGCAGGGAGCGATTGCACGATCTGACGGCAACCTCAGCAGCTATCTGGAAGCCGTCAAGGAGGCGGAACGCATCGGCGCCAAGGATACGTCGCCGGCTTCGGACATCGGACCCGACGAGGCCGCGCCTTTGCCTGTCGTCCCGTCGGCAGCGAGCCTGAGCGCCGCGCAGGCGGTCGCCGATGCCGCGCCGGCCGATCCCGAACTTGTGCTCCAGCCGTTGCGGCAACTGGCCGGTGAGTACGAGCTGCTGCGAGGCCAGCAGGAATATTCCAAGGAGCGCACCCAGCAGATGGCCGACATCGTCCGGCGCATGCGGCCCCACGCCATCGCAGCCGCGCCCTATATCGGTGAGCTGATCCGCAGTGCTTCGACTGGCGAGCATCTGGCGGCCACGGTCATTCTGCAGATGAAGTACATGCCTGAGCACCTGGCGTGGCTGGCGCGCCGGCTCGTGGAGGAGCGCGCCTTCATCGGCTACCAAGCGGCCAGTGCGCTGCTGACTCGCGTGCGGGTGGCCGGGCAACCGGAGTGCAAGGCGATCCAGGCAGCGGTAAGCGCCGCCCAGGCCGACCGTCAGCAAGCGGAGATATCTGAACCGTCGCTCGATCACCTGATTGACCAGATTGTGGCGACCCGATAACAGCGCCTTTGTTGTCGACAATGTGCATTATGTTAAATAAAATCATCTCACCATGACCCACCACTGCGATGTCGCGATCATCGGCGCCGGCACGGCCGGCATGGCGGCTTACCGGGCCGCGCGGGTCCATAGCGACAAGGTGCTGCTCATCGAGGCCGCCCATTACGGCACGACGTGCGCGCGCGTCGGCTGCATGCCCAGCAAGCTGCTCATCGCCGCTGGCGACGCGGCACAGGCGGTGCGCGAGGCCCACCGCTTCGGCGTGCAGACCGAAGCGCCGCGCATCGACGGCCGCGCGGTCATGGAGCGTGTGCGCAGCGAGCGCGACCGCTTCGTCGGCTTCGTGGTCGACACCGTCCAGGGCTGGCCCGAAGCGACGCGGCTGATGGGCCGCGCGCGCTTCATCGACGCCGGCACGTTCGATGTCGATGGCCAGCGCGTCACGGCCAGGTCCGTCGTCATCGCCACCGGCTCGCGTCCGCGCATCCCGGCCGGCTGGCGCGAGCGGTTGGGCGACAAGCTGCTGGTCAATGACGACGTCTTCGACTGGACCGACCTGCCGCAGTCGCTGGCCGTCGTCGGCGCCGGTGTCATCGGCCTGGAACTGGCCCAGGCGCTGCACCACCTGGGCGTACGCGTGCGCCTGTTCTCGCGCAGCGACCGTGTCGGGCCGCTGACCGACCCGGAGCTGCAGGCCCTCTCTCAGAAGCTCTTCACCGAAGCCATGCCGTTGACGCTGAACGCCGCCGCGCTGGACCCGGTGCTGGATGGCGACCAGGTTGTCATTGGCGGCGAGCGCTTCGACGCCCTGCTCTGCACTGCGGGCCGCGAACCCAACCTTGACGGACTCGGCCTGGAGGCACTGAACCTGCCGCGCGACGCCGCCGGCCACCCCAGCCTGGACCGCCACACGGGTCAATGGGGCGACAAGCCGCTCTTCATCGCCGGCGACGCAACGAATGACCACCCGCTGTTGCACGAAGCCGCCGACGCCGGCCGCATTGCCGGCGACAACGCCGCGCGTTGGCCCGATGTGCACCGGCGGCCGCGCCGCGCGCCGCTGGCCGTCGTCTTCAGCGACCCGCAGATCGCCGTCGCCGGTGCCAGCCATGGCGAGCTGACCGCTGCCGGCATCGCCTTCGACACCGGCCGTGTCAGCTTTGCCGACCAGGGCCGCAGCCGCGTCATGCTGGTCAACCGTGGTGGCCTGCATGTCTATGCCGAGCGCGGCAGTGGCCGGCTGCTGGGTGCCGAGATGATCGGGCCAGCGGCGGAGCATCTCGGTCATCTGCTGGCCTGGAGCGTGCAGCGCGGCGACACGGTGCAGCAGATGCTGGGCAACGCCTTCTATCACCCGGTCATCGAGGAAGGCTTGCGCACTGCGCTGCGCCAGTTGCACAACGACCAGCACCTGCCCGACCCGCCTCTCGAGGACTGCCTGGACTGCGACACCTCGGCCGAAGTGGGCGCCTGAGCCCAGTAGGATGACGCAATGAAGAAGTTTGCGACCTGGAACGTCAACTCCCTGGCTGTGCGCCTGCCTCAGGTGCTGAACTGGCTCGCCGCCCACCCCGTCGACGCGCTGGTGCTGCAGGAGACCAAGCTCACCGATGACAAGTTCCCGACGATGGAGATCGGCGAAGCCGGCTACCAGGTGCAGTGGTTCGGGCAGAAGACCTACAACGGCGTGGCGCTGATCAGCCGCGAGCGGGCGGACGACGTCGTCAAGAACATCACCGGCTTTGCCGACGAGCAGGCCCGCGTCATTGCCGGCACGGTGGGCGGTGTGCGTGTCATCGGCGGCTACTTCCCCAATGGCCAGGCGCCGGACAGCGATAAGTTCACCTACAAGATGAACTGGCTGACCGGCCTGCGCAGCTGGCTGGTGGAGGAAATGAAGCAGCACGAGCAGGTCGTGCTGATGGGTGACTTCAACATCGCCCCCGAAGACCGTGATGTCTACGACCCCGTTGCCTGGGCCGGTCAGATCCACTGCACGCCCGAGGAGCGCGAGCACTTCCGTCAGCTCATCGCGCTGGGCTTCACGGACGCCTTCCGCCTCTTCGAGCAGCCGCCCAAGAGCTGGAGCTGGTGGGACTACCGCAACCTGGCCTTCCGCAAGAACCAGGGCCTGCGCATCGATCACATCCTCGTCAGCGAGGCGCTGAAGGGCCGGGTGACGGCCTGCGAGATCGACAAGCTGCCGCGCAAGAACGAGCGGCCCAGCGACCACGCGCCGGTCATCTTGACGATCGACGGCTAGGGCTTTTTCGCCAGGTACCAGGCCACGAGAGCATTGGCGTGCCCGTGGCCCATCTCATGTTCGACCTTGAGCTGATTGACCAGCTCCATGTGCTTGAGCGCCCCGGCCTTGGCGATCACCTGTTCCCAATGCGCGATGGGCTGGCCGTACTTCTTCTCGATGGAGGGAAAGTAGGAGGCGGGGCCTTTGACCTTGTCTTGCGTTGCCATTTGACGTCCTGCGTGGGTTGAGGAGGATGCCGGCCGATGGTCGGCATCCCCTACGACGATCGCGAACCGCCTGATTCGACAAACCGATCCTGCCCCATTGACGTGGAGATCACATGGACAGTCAGTGCCCCAAGGAGGGCGTCGCCTTCAGCCGCGGGTGATTCGCAGCGCGCTGACGTGACGGCTGGGCAGGCGTTCGGGAACGTCCACCTCCAGCGCCTGCGCGTTCTGCCGGAACGGCAGCGGCCCGGCCCCCAGCAGTTCGACCCGGCGCACCGGGCGCGGGTCTTGGGCGCTGCCTTGGCGCAGTGAAGTGATCTTCACGGCCCCCTTGGGCTCGCCGAGCGTGAGCGCATACAGCGCGTCGCCCCGGGTCGTGAAGCGGACGTCCTGCGGCGTGTAGGCCGTGTTTTCCTTGAACGCCCCGCTGGCGGCGCCGGTCGGGCCCTCGCCGTGGACCTTCCACGGCCGGGTGCCGTGGATCGCCTCGCCGTTGACCTTCATCCAGGCCGCCATTTCGGTCAGCAGCACATCCGATTCAGGCGCCAGCGTGCCGTCGGCGCGCTGCACCACGTTGAGAAGCATGTTGCCGTTCTTGCTGACGATGTCGCACAGCATCGTCAGCACCTGCGCGGGCGTTTTGTAGCGGTCGCGCTCGGAGTAGAACCAGTCGCCGTTGGAGGTGCAGGTCTGCCACGGCAGCGGGTTGATGGCATCGAGCACGCCGCGTTCGACGTCCTGCACGCCGACCTCGCGGATGAACTCACCCGAGCCCAGCGACTTGTGGTTGTATACCGCCTGCATCGCCCCGTTGCGGCGGACCGAGGTGTTGAACAGATGCGCAATCGCGGCCCGGCCCACCTCTCCGAACGGGATGCCGCCGTCGGTGTACAGCAGGTCCGGCTGATGGCTGTCGATCAGGTCGACGACGCGGCGATACCAGATCTCGTGGAACTTCGGGTTGGTGGTGTACCAGTCGCCGCCCCGGTTCAGGTACGGGGTGTCGTGCGGCTCGTGATAAAGATCGGCGTTCTCCGGCTTGGCGCCGTCGTAGGCCACGCCCAGTTTGGGCCAGAACTGGTCGCACTGGTGGCTGGTCCACCACCAGTTGTGGCTGGCGCCCAGGTGCTCCGACACGCCAAAGTGCAGCCCTCGCTTGCGCGCCGCGCGGGCCCAGTCGCCCACCACGTCGCGCATGGGGCCGAGCTTGGTGGCGTTCCAGCGGTGGTGCTTGGAGTTCCACAGGTCGAAGTTGTCGTGGTGCATGCCCATCGACACGAAGTACTTCGCACCCGCGGCCACATAGCGGTCCATCAACGCCTCGGGCTCGAAGCGCTCGGCCTTCCACCGCTTGATGATGTCCTTGTAGCCGACCTCCGACGGGTGGCCGTAGGTCTTCACGTGGTGGTCGTAGTGCGGATGGCCGGGCACGTACATGAAGCGGGCATACCAGTCGCCCTGGCCCGGCACGGCCTGGGGCCCCCAATGCGACCAGATGCCGAGCTTGGCTTCGCGGAACCAGCCCGGAACGGACGCCGTCCGCAGCGAATCGGCCGCAGCGTTGAACGGGCCGCTGGACGCCGGCGGCTTGTATGCCGCCGGCGCAGTGTGTTCGCAGCCCTGCGCTTGCGCGACGCGCTCAGCCCCGAGGGCGGTGGCGGCCAACAGCGGAGCGGCCAGGAAGGTGCGTTTACTTAGATTGGACATACGGTTCGAACGCTGTTGTTTGGAGAAAGGCGAGCGCATCAGCATCGCTAATGGCCTGACCAATTTGAACAAAAAACATCATTGGCCTTACCGGAACAAACCCTCAACCTTGGTGTAGGAGGGAGAAGTTGCTCGGCTCCCGCCAGCGATCTAGGCATCGCACCCAAGTGGGCCGCTCGGAGATGGACCGACCTCAGGCCGTCGAGGTCAGATGGCGTCCAGTTGCGCCTGAAATCGATCGAAGAAGTGGCCGACATGCACGCCGTCGCACAGCGCGTGGTGGACGTCGACGGCCACTGGCATCAGCAGCCGACCGCCCTCTTCCTTGAACCGACCGAAAGCCACCTTGGGCCGGTCGTCGCCCACCCCACGCGCGTGGGTGAAAGCGGTGAAAGCGAGCCAGGGCAGCGCGGTCATGTGCACCAGAGTCTCCTCCCGCACGTCACCGGGCTCGTCGGCTGCGAAGAGGTCGCCGCTGGCGCGGCGCACACGCTCGACATTGGGCTTGGCGCGCGCAGCAAAGGCGGCCAACGAGGCCTCGCGCGGCAGGGTCACGAAGCCGAAGCTGCCGTCATCGCGAAGCACCGTGGTGCTGGCATGGATGGCGGCGAACTCGCGCACGCCGCTGCCGTCGGCCAGTATGGACTGGCGCATGCCGTCGACGCTGTTGGCGGCCTCCAGCGCGGCATGGTGGTAGGCCAGCCAGGGTGTGGCGCCATGGCGAGCGGCGCGCTCGCGCAGGCTGGTCACGTCCACCGGCACGGTGACGCTGAAGGCCGGCTGGGCCATGGTGCGGAAATGTTGGAGCGCAGCGCGGCGCGGCCAGTCGGCCAGGGGGATATCACGGTCTTCTTGCATGGGCCCGCATGCTCGCATGCCAGCGCATGAAAAAGCCCAGGTCACTTTCGCGCCTGGGCTTCGAAGGAAGCAGCTCGGGCCGGGCCGTCAGTCGGCGGTGCCCATCTGCCTCATGCCGAAGTCATACAGCGCGCGATGCAGTTCTTCGGCGCGATCCTCGCCCAGGTCATCGACAAGTCGGTCGGCGGGCGTGCTGCGGATCTGCCCGATCTGGTTGTAGCCCAGCGTCTTCGCGCGGTTCAAGGTTCGTGAGGTCAGTGGCAGGCAGTCGAGGGGCGCCTGGTCGGCGAGGCTCAACAGCCGGGCGTAGGTTTCTGGGGAGATGGACACAGTGTCGTCGAGCCCGGACGGTTGGCTTGCAGTCAGATGCCGGGGCTCGCAAAGGGGATCAGGAGGGCGCAGCATCAACCTTGCCGCGCTGGGCGTTCAGACGCCGAAGCGCGGAAGGCCGAGGATTTCGTAGACAAGGTCGATAAGGCTCATGTGTGGCTCCAACAGGGACGAGGCGGGAATCGCTTGCCTGGACTGTCTCTGTTTTTGCCCCCCTAGAAACCTGGCAAGTCTGCTAGGTTGCGTGATTCAAAGAAGGCCGGCGGCAACGCACTTGAGCACCGCCTGATGCTTTGAATTGACGCTGAGCTTGCGCATCGTGTTGCCGAGATGGAAGTTCACGGTCTTCTCGCTCATGCCGAGAATCACGCTCACTTCCCAGGCCGTCTTGCCCTGCGCCGTCCAACTCAGCACGTCCATCTCCCGTTTGGTCAGCTTGGGAAAATCCGCCCTGTTGAGCGCCGGGCTCAGCAGGCGGTCGGCCGCGATCATCGCGTGCGCGCCCAGCAACTGCACGCCGGCCACCAGTTGCATCAGCGCCGCACCCGGTTCGGGCAGCGCCTCTTCGCGGTCCAGCCCGAGCAGGAAGTGCTTGTCGCCCGGCAGATGCAGCTTGACGCCTATGCCGGTCTTGTAGCCATAGGGCGCCTGCTTCTCCCAGAGCTCGCCCACGCCGGCAGCGACGTAGGTGTCCCGGTCATAGATCACAGGCAGGGGCTGGGACATCAGTCGGTCGAGCACCGGGTCGCGCAAGGCGTCCCCGAGGTCGCTCGCCGCGGCCGCATGGCCCTCAGGTGTGTTGCCGAAGGTGCTGCCCCGCACCTCGGGATCAGTCAGCATGCCGCGCAGCAGCACGCCCGAAATGATGGGAAAGCCCATCGCATCCGCAGTGGCAAGAAGGCGGCGCTCGAAGCTCTCCAAGTCTTCGCTCAGACCGACATCGATCAACTGCTGATAGTTCATTTCAGGAACACCCATACCTGCCAAGTCTGCCAGCTTGTCCCACACCCCGCTGTGACTGGAGACTGCCTCTCGTTCGAATCACACGACCGCGAGGTGCTGTCCATGTCAACCTTGATCCGCCTGCCGGAAGGCAGTGTTTGCTGGCCCGTCGCTGCGCTGTCCAGCGCCGCCCAGGATGTCCGTCACGCCCAGACCCGCGTCGTCCGCTCGAGCACGGGCGATCGTTCCGTCGGCGGCATGACGCGGTGGGAGCGCCGCTATGCCGATGTCAATGCATGGGTGGAGTGGGACTGGGTGGAGATGGACGAAGGCACCGTGGTGCAGGCCGACCCGCTGAACGTGCGCTCCAACGTGCTGCTGCTGGATGATCGCGGCCGTCCGCTGCTGTCGTCGCGGCGGCGCGCGACGCTGGCGACGCTGGTCTATCTGCTGCCCTGGCAGGGGCCGGTGCTGGACGAACTCCGTCGCGGCGCGCCGCATCGCCGTGCCGTTAGCGAACCGATGCGTCTGGCCGCCTGAACCCAGGCGACAGCGCCACACGGCGCGTTTGCGCAGAATCGGCGGTTCAACCCCTTGAGCTGCCGCCATGACGAACTCTGCGCCCTTTCCTGACGACATCCTCAGCCAGTGGCGCGCCGACGAGGCCGCCGTGATGCTGCGCCAGCAGCGCGACACCGGCCTGGCCTCGCGCGCCATGCTGGCCGGCAAGACCGGCCTGCAGCAAATGCAGGCCATGCTCGACGGCCTGGCGCCGCGGCCGCCGATCAGCGAGACGCTGGACTTCATGCTGATCTCGGTCACCGACGGCGAGGCCGTCTTCCAGGGCCGACCGCAGTTCAAGCACTACAACCCGCTGGGCAGCGTGCATGGAGGCTGGTTCGCAACCTTGCTCGACTCGGCACTGGGCTGCTCGGTGCACACGACGATGCCCGTGGGCCGGGGCTACACGACGCTTGAGTTCAAGGTCAACCTCGTACGCGCGTTGACCGACCAAGTGCCGTTGGTTCGCGCCATCGGCCATGTCGTGCATCGCGGCCGGCAGGTGACAACGGCCGAGGCCGAACTCGTCGGCCACGACGGCAGGCTGTACGCGCATGCGAGCACGACCTGCCTGCTGTTCGACTTACCGCAGGGCTAAGGTCTCGGCAGCCAGACGCGTGATGCGCGCCCAGTCCTTGGCGTCGATGGCGTCCTGAGGCGTGAGCCAGGAGCCGCCGCAGACCTTGACGTTGGGGAGCTTCAGGAACTGCGGCGCCGTCTCCAGCGAGATGCCGCCGGTGGGGCAGAAGGCCACGTCCGGGAAGGGGCCGCCCAGGGCCTTCAGCAGGTTGACGCCGCCCACGGCGACGGCCGGGAAGAGCTTCAGGAAGCCGAAGCCCGCCGAGTTGGCCTGCATGACTTCCGAGGCGGTGGACACGCCAGGCAGCAGCGGCAGGCCCTCGGCCTTGCAGGCGGCGGCCAGCGCGTCGGTGTAGCCGGGGCTGACGCCGAACTGGCAGCCGGCGTTCTTGGCGTTGATGACGTCCTGCGGACTGCGCAGCGTGCCGGCGCCGACGATGGCGCCGGGCACCTTGGCCATGGCTTCCATGGCTTGCAGGGCGACAGGGGTGCGCAGCGTCACTTCGAGCACGCGCACGCCGCCGGCCACGAGGGCTTCGGCGAGCGGCACGGCGTCTTCCAGGCGCTGGATGACGATGACCGGGATAACGGGGCCGTAGCTGGCCAGGCTCAGGGTTTCAAGCATTTCTTTCCTTAGTCAGTGGAGGCCAGAGCTACTCGCTTCGCTCGGGCGGTCTGGCCCCCAATTGTTCATAGCCAAGTGATGGCGCCCTCTTCGGCACTCAGAACATTGCGTCGCAGACCCGCGAAGAGTTCGCGGCCCAGGCCGTGGGCATTGACCTCGGCTTCCGCCGGTTCGAGCTTGGCGACCTCGCGCGCGGCCCAGTCGGCCTCGCTGACCAGGGCTTGCAGCGAACCGGTGACGGCGCAGACGCGCACGACATCGCCGTCGCGCAGACGCGCCAGCGGGCCGCCGGCCAGGGCTTCGGGGCTGACGTGGATGGCCGCAGGCACCTTGCCCGAGGCGCCGCTCATGCGGCCGTCGGTGACGAGGGCGACCATGAAGCCCTTGCCTTGCAGCACGGCCAGCGGCGGCGTCAGCTTGTGCAGTTCGGGCATGCCGTTGGCGTGTGGGCCCTGGAAGCGCACGACGACGACGACGTCCTTCTCCAGTTCGCCGTTCTTGAACGCGGCCAGCATGGCTTCCTGCGTCGGGAAGATGCGGCAGGGAGCCTCGACGGTGTGGCGGTCCTCCGGCACGGCCGAGACCTTGATGACGGCGCGGCCCAGGTTGCCGTCCAGCAGCTTGAGGCCACCGGTCGCGCTGAAGGGCGAGGCGGCCCCACGCACGACGCCGTCGTCGCTGCTCACGGCCGGCAGGGCTTCGCGGACGACCTCGCCGCCCTGCCCCACTGCATGCGGCACGAAGGTGTAGGGGCGCAGGCTGTCGCCGCCGACGCTGATGACGTCCTCGTGCATGAGGCCGGCGTCCAGCAGCTCGCGAATGACGAAGCTCGGGCCGCCGGCGGCCTGGAACTGGTTCACGTCGGCGCTGCCGTTCGGGTAGACGCGGGCCAGCAGGGGCACGACGGCAGAAAGGTCCGAGAAGTCCGTCCAGTTGATCAGGATGCCGGCTGAGCGGGCCACGGCGACCCAGTGGATCAGGTGGTTCGTCGAGCCGCCGGTAGCCAGCAGCGCGGCCATCGCATTAACGATGCAGCGCTCGTCCACCAGCTTGCCGATGGGCTTGGCGGCTTGGTCAATCACGCGGCCGCTGATGTTCAGCGCGGTGGCGACGGCCTCGCGCGTGAGCGCGGTGCGCAGGTCGTCGTGCGGGTGCACGAAGGCGCTGCCGGGCACGTGCAGGCCCATGGCTTCCAGCAGCATCTGATTGCTGTTGGCGGTGCCGTAGAAGGTGCAGGTGCCGGCACCGTGGTAGGCGGCAGACTCACTCTTCAGCAACTCGTCGCGGCCGACCTTGCCCTGGGCGTAGAGCTCGCGGACCTTGGCCTTCTCGCTGTTCGTGATGCCCGAACTCATCGGCCCGGCCGGCACGAAGACGCAGGGCAGATGGCCGAAGTGCAGCGCGCCGATCAGCAGGCCCGGCACGATCTTGTCGCAGATGCCCAGCAGCAGCGCCGCGTCGAAGACGTCGTGGGTCAGCGCGATGGCCGTGCTCATGGCGATGGTGTCGCGCGAGAACAGGCTCAGCTCCATGCCGGGCAGGCCCTGCGTCACGCCGTCGCACATGGCCGGCACGCCGCCGGCCACCTGCACGGTGGCGCCCAGGCGGTGGGCCTCGATGCGGATCTGCTCGGGGTAGTTCTCGTAGGGCTGGTGCGCCGACAGCATGTCGTTGTACGAGGTGACGACGGCGAGGTGCGGCGCCTTCTCGGCAACGATGCGCAGCTTGTCGTTGGCCGGCATGGCCGCCACCGCATGCGCCACGTTGGCACAGCCCATGCGTTCAAAACCGCGCTGGCGGTTGCCCATCTGGGCGATGCGGGCAAGATAGTCACCGCGCAGCTTGGCGCTGCGTTCGCGGATGCGTTCGGTGACTTCGTTCAGGGTGGAATTCATCTGGGGTCTCCTGGCGCCTCGGTCTCGTAACCGGACCTTGAGAATTTAGGTAACCATATTACTTTGCCGATGCGAGTCTCGGGTTACGGCCTGGGTACCTGAGAAACGCCGAACAAGTCTCTCGCGACGCGCGCATCCTGGCTGCGGGCGCATCGCGGCGTTGCAAATGCTCGCCATAGCAGCGGCTATGACTGCGCTTTGCGCCTTGCGCTGCATCCCGCATCCAGGCGCGCACGTTCGCTCAGACTCATTCGGCGTTTCTCCGTGACAAGATGAAGGCGATGGCATTACAGGCAATCCACATTCCTCACGGCCCGGAGCGCAGCAGTCATCTGCTCCAGCGCACGACGGCCGAATGGCGAGACAGCGGCGACGACCTGCTGCTGTTCGCCTACGGTTCGCTGATCTGGCGGCCGGAGTTTGAGTATGCCCAGGCCCTGCCGGCCAAGGTGCTGGGCTTTCACCGCGTGCTGCGCATGAGCTCGCGCGTGAACCGCGGCTCGCCGCAGCAGCCGGGCCTGGTGCTGGCACTGATTTCGGGCGGCAGTTGCCGCGGCTTGGTCTACCGCATCCCGCGCGCTGAAGGCGAAGCGGTGCTGCCCAGGCTGTGGGCCCGCGAAATGCCCAACGGCGTCTACGAGCCGCGCTGGCTGAACTGCGACACCGATGCCGGCCGGCTGCGGGCGCTGGCCTTCACGCTGTCACGCCAGAGCCCCAACTGGACCGGGCCACTGCATGAGCCCGAGTTGCTGCACATCTTTCAGCATGCGAGTGGCCGTTATGGCACGACGCTGGACTACCTGCTGCGCACCGTTCAGGGTTTGCGCGAGCATGGGATCCGCGACAGGGAATTGGAGCGTCAGGCCCATCTGGCGGCCCGACACGGGCTTTGCGGGCCGCTTTGAGTCAGCTGACCAGCCGTGCGAGGTCTTCTTCGGTGTCGACGTCGATGTGCACACCGGGGTCGTCAACGGCGATAGCCTGGGCCGCATACCGCGCCACGATGCGCCGCGCGCCCTCGTCGCCCTGCAAGGCCATCAGCTCGGAATAAAGCTCCGTGCCAAAGCCCACCGGGTGGCCCTGGATGCCGCGATATTGCGCGTAACAAACGGGGTAGCGCTCCAGCCCTTCGGCCACCGCCAGGATGGTCTCGGGCTGCACCAGCGGCATGTCCGCCGGCAGGATGAGCCAGCCATCGGCGCCACCCGCCGCGCTGACCCCCGCCACGATGGAATGCCCCATGCCTATTGGGTGCGGCCGGCCTTGGCCGTCGTGCTCGGGCAGCGTCACGACATCGCGCGCGGCGATGAAACGGTGCACGGAAGGCGCCAGCGCCGCAGTCGTCACGACGACCACCGGCAACCGTGTTGCGATGGCATGGCGCAGCGTGCGGGCCAGCAGGGTGTCGGCGCCGTTTGTGCCTCCCAGCTTTTGTTCCAGCTTGTGTCCCGAGCCGCGGAATCGAGTGCCGCGTCCTGCGGCAAGCACGACAACGGCGGGGCGTCGTTTGATCATCAAGGGGTCTGCTCAAATTTGCTGCAGTGCGCAAGCATGCCGGTCGCGTCTGCCATCTAGAAACTGGGGCGTTCACTTAAGGGAAGGTCTGCATACTGAGGGAGGGCATCAGGCCTGGCGTTGGGCCCGCGCCGGGGCGAATTGCGGGGTGGGGCAAGGCGCCTGCGAGGCGTGTGGCGGGCCCACACAACAAGCGGGCAACACCGCAGCACCCCGCAATTCGCCCCGGCCCTCCGGGTTTGGCCTGCAAGAGGCTGAGTCGTTGTTGCACGTGCTCGCAATGCAACCAGCATTGCTCCGCCGTGCGCCTAGACTCAGCCTCTTGCAGGCCCAACGCGGGCCCAACGCCAGGCCTGATGATCTCCCGCATGAGCAAGTTGAGTGATTTCCGCAAGAGCTACGAACTGGGCGAACTGGACGAAGCCGAGGCCGCAGATGGCCCGCTGGCGCTGTTCAATCGCTGGATGGACGAGGCGATTGGCCACGACATCTCCGAGCCGACCGCAATGACCGTGGCGACCGTCGGCGCCGACCATCGACCCTCGACCCGCGTCGTGCTGCTCAAGGGCTGCGATGCGCGCGGCTTCGTCTGGTTCACGAACTACGAAAGCCGCAAAGGCGAGGAGTTGGCAGGCAACCCATTCGCCGCCCTGCAGTTCCATTGGGTGGAGACGGAGCGGGTCGTGCGCATCGAGGGCCGCGTGGAAAAGACCTCGGCCCAGGAATCGGATGACTACTTCAAGAGCCGGCCGCTGGATTCGCGCCTGGGCGCCTGGGCATCGCCGCAGAGCCGCGTCATCAGCTCACGCGCGGTGCTGGTGGCCAATGCGGCCAAGGCGGCGCTGCAGCATGGGCTCAACCCGGACCGGCCGCCGCACTGGGGCGGTTATCGCCTGGTGCCGGAGCGTTTCGAGTTCTGGCAGGGCCGGCGTTCGCGGCTGCATGACCGGCTGGTGTTCAGCCGGGACGCGGACCGCTGGGTTCGCGAGCGCTTGGCGCCCTAATTGACGGCGTTGCCGTCTTCCACGCGGTAGTAAAGGCCGTAGGGATCGTCCATCAGCACCGCCAGCACGCCTTCAACGACGACCGGCTCCAGCGTGTAGCGCACCGGCTTCTTGGTGCGCACCTCGACCATGCCCTCGGGCCCGGCCGGCACGCAGAAGGAACAGCTCGTCGGCACGGAGGACAGCAGGAAGTGCTGTTGCTTGTCGCCCGCCTCCAGCGGCGTCATGAAGCCCTGCACCTTGACGGTCTTGCGGTCCAAGGCCTGCACGGCGGCGGGGAAGGTAGGAATCAGCTTCTTCTTCTCGGCCTTGGCGGTGACCTGGGACAGCAGCTTCCAGGACAGGATGTCGGCCCGGTCTTCCAGCGGCTTGAAGGGGCTGCGCGGGTCGTGATAGCCAGCGCCCTGGCCGATAGGCGGGGGTGTTTGCGCGAACACGGCCGTGGTGGACAGGCAGAGCGCGAGAAGGAACTTGAACTTCATGATGGCGGGATTGTCGTGGTCAACGCGGAGCTTGCAGCAGCGTCGTGACATCCAGACGATAGGCCCGCCAGGCCGGCCACGCGGCAGCCAGCAGCGCAGGCCCTGCGGCCAGCAAGGGCACCAGCCATTCGGCCTCGCTGAAGCCCAGGGGCCCCAGGCGCAGCGACTGGCGTTCGGCCAGCAGCCGCTCCAGCAACGCGACGAAGCCGTGCCCCGCCGCCAAGCCCAGCACGGTCGCCAGGCCCGCCAGCAGCAACGCCTCCAGCGCGATCAGCGTGGCGACGCGGCGGGCCGGTGCACCCAGCATGCGCAGCATGGCCAGGTCGCCCTGGCGGGCGCGCACCGCATGCAGCAGCGCAACCCAGACGGACAGCCCGGCGGCTGCCAGCAGGACGATGCCGAAGCCGCGCAGCACCTCGGTGCCGGCGCCCACCAGCCGCATCAGCCGCGCGGTCTCCAGCGCTGGCGCGGCGGACTGCAGGCCGTCTTGTGCATTGACCCAGCGCGGCAGCATGGCGGCTGCCAGCGGGCTGCGGTAGCGCACCAGGGCCAGCGTGATCTCCTTGGGCTCGTCCTCGTCGGCGGCGGCGTGGGCGTGGGCGGTGTGATGGACTTCATGCACCTCCCACACCGAGGCCAGGTCGGTCAGCACGAGGCGGTCCAGCACGCTGCCCGATTCGGCCAGCACGCCGACGACCTCGAACTGGTGCTCGCCATGTGCGCCGCCACCCGACGCCAGGCCGTGGCTGCCGGCGAAATGGTCGCCGACCTTGAGCCCGCTGGTGCGCGCCACCTCCGCGCCCAGCACGGCCTGCATGGGCTTGGTCCACACGGCGCCCGAAGAGATCTTGGCGTCGTAAAGATCGATGTAGTCCGGCGTCGTACCGGCGATACGGTAGCCGCGGAAGGAGTCGCCCAGCGACAGCGGCACGGCCTGGGCGACGAGGGGTTGTGCCTTGAGCAGGTCCAGCGTGGCGAGCGGGATGTTGCCGGTCGGCGCGTCGAGGTGGAAGACGCCGGCCAGCATGATCTGCATCGGGCTGCCCTTGGCGCCGACGACGAGGTCGATGCCGGCGAGGTCGCGCTTCAGACCGGCCTCGACCTGGGCGCTGGCGCGCAGCACAAAGGTGACGGCGGCCAGGCCCAGCGTCAGCAGCAGCAGGTTCAGCGCCGTGGTCAGCGGGCTGGACCAGAGATAGCGCCAGGCGAGGCGGATCATGTCGTCCCTTCGTCCAGCCAGTAGCTTGTCCGATTCCCTGTGGGCAAGGCGGACGAACCGCCAGGCAGCTTGCCCCGCAGCACCACTTCCGCCACGTCGTCCCGCGCACTCAGCGCCTCGATGACGCGGCCATCATGGCTGGCGATGACCAAGGTGCAG
Source organism: Roseateles sp. P5_E8 (assembly GCF_054177665.1). Taxonomy (NCBI): domain Bacteria; kingdom Pseudomonadati; phylum Pseudomonadota; class Betaproteobacteria; order Burkholderiales; family Sphaerotilaceae; genus Roseateles; species Roseateles sp. P5_E8. The sequence goes on from NZ_JBGCUM010000013.1 coordinate 110,594, forward strand.
CCTTCGCGCTCGGCGGCGTCCAGCAGCAGGGCCAGCATGTGCAGCGTGTGCTCGTCGTCCAGGCTTGCGCTGGGCTCATCGGCCAGCAGCAGGCGCGGGCGGCGCATCAGCGCACGCGCCAGGGCCACGCGCTGGGCCTGGCCGACGCTGAGCTGGTGCGGCCGGCGCGCGGCCAGCTCGGCAATGTCCAGCGCGACCAGCAACTCGGCAGCGCGGTCGGGGTCGGCGCCCTGCCCTGCGGCCAGCGCCGGCAGCGCCAGGTTTTCGGCCACCGTCAGCGCCTCGCTCAGGTGCAGGCGCTGCGGCACGACGCCGAGGGTCGCGCCGCGCCAGGCGTCCAGAGCACGCGGGCTTAAGGCCGCCAGGTCTGTCCCTGCGACATTCAGCTCGCCTTGCTGCACGCGCAGCAAGCCCGACAACAGCGCAAGCAGCGTCGACTTGCCCGAGCCCGAGGCGCCGCGCAGCAGCAGATGGCGGCCGGCGCCCAGCGAGAAATCGGCGTAGCGGATGGCCTCCGGCGCGCCGGCGTATTGATGTGCCAGCCCGCCCCAGGACAACATCACTTCACCAGGCGCTTGAAGCTGGACAGGAACTTGTCCACCTTGCCCGCGACGACGAAGGCGCAGTAACCCTGCTCCGGGTTGCGGGCGTAGTAGTGCTGGTGGTAGGCCTCGGCTGGGTGGTGGTTGGCCTCGGGCAGCAGTTCGGTGACGACACGGCCGCCATGGTGGTCGTTGGCCTCCTTCAGCACCTCGGCCGCCAGCTCGCGCTGGGCCTCGGTGTGCCAGTAGATGGCCGAGCGGTATTGCGTGCCGACGTCGGCGCCCTGGCGGTTCAACGTGGTCGGGTCGTGAATGGTGAAGAAGACCTCCAGCAGCTCGCGCAGCGAGACCTCGGCGGGGTCGAAGTCGACGCGCACGACCTCGGCATAACCGGTCTTGCCGCCGCAGACCGCCTCGTAGCTGGGCGCCGGGCCCTGGCCGTTGCTGTAGCCGCTCTCGACATGGTGCACGCCGCGCACCCGCTCGTAGACGGCCTCCAGGCACCAGAAGCAGCCGCCGGCCAGGGTGATGCGTTCGAGATTGGGGGCAGACATGGATGACCTTTCAATGGGCGCCGAGGGATAGCTCGACATGGGGGCGCCAGCCAGCCTGGCAAGCCCCGTTGCAGAGCTTTGGTGCGGCCAGGAAGACGCGGGCATTGGGGGCGCCACGGGCCAGCAGCGCGTCGCGCACGGCCACAGCGCGAGCGGCGGCCAGCTGGCGCAAGGCTTCGTCGTCGAACTCGTAGCTGGCCATCAGCAGGCCACGCATCTGGGCGGGTGGCAAGTCCTTGGTCAGGCCGAGGACGTTGCGGGGCTTGTTGGGCAGCTTGGTGGCTTCATACAGACGTTTGAGCGCCGCCTCGGGTGTCGCGGCCGTCTCGCCCTTCAAGGCCGCCGCCAGCCGCTGCTCACGCAGGGCCGGCACCTCGGTCTCGGAGTCGGCCCAGCCGGTCAGCGTGAGCTGCACGCCGGCCTTGTCGGCCAGCTGTTTGGCGATGCGGTCGAGCTTGTCGGTGGCGCCCAGCTCCGCACTGGCAGGCGCGAAGGCAATCTCGGCTTCCTCGGCCGAGTCGCTGCCGGTGAACAGCGAGAAAGGCGACGTGAGCGCCTTGCCGATGAGGTTGAGGAAGAGCTTCCACGCCAGGCCGGCGACGCTGAAATCTGGATCGTTCAAGGAGCCGCTGACGGGCAGATTGACGTCGATGACGCCATTGCCGTCCTTCAGCAGCGCGGCAGCAAAGCGCACCGGCAGCGAGGTCGCGTCGGGGCTGTCGACGCGCTCGCCGAAGGTCAGCTGGTTCAGGATGATCTGGTTGCTGGCCACGAGCTGGCCGCCGGGTTCGACCTTGTAGTTCAGCCTGGCCGACAGCTTGCCGCGCTCGATGGCATAGCCGGCGTACTTGCCGGCGTAGCCTGACAGTGGCGCCAGCTCGATGTCCGTCGCGTTGGCCTGCACGTCCATGGCCAGCGGCGCGCCGGGCTTGAGCTGGCCGTCGATCTCCAGCAGGCCGGTGCCGGCAACCTTGCCGCGCACGGTCAGCGGCGCCATGGCCGCGCTGGTGGACGAGAAGGCGCCGAGCGAACCCTGCAGCTCGGTCAGCCGGGCGCTGTAGCTGGGCTTCACGAAGCGGTCATTGAAGTCCACCGTGCTGCGGTTGACGCGGATGCGCTCGATGGCGAACTCCAGCGCCGGGGAAGACGCGGCGGCAGCAGGTGCGGACGCCGCCTCGGCCGGGCCGATGTCGCGCAGGTTGAAGCGGCCCTGCTCGTTGATGATGAGGCGGGCATAGCCATCGTCCAACTGAGCCTCGCGCACGGCCAGGCGCGGCGGCGCGCCCGGCGCCAGAGCCAGCTTGACGCCGCCGAGCTGCAGCATCTGCCAGCTCAGCAGGTCTTCGCCGACGACGCGCTGGCCGTCGACGACGCGGGCCTGCGCCAGGGCCAGCGGGCCAATGTGCGCGTCACCGCCCAGCGTGGCCTGCCAGGCGCCGCTGGCCAGGCGTGTCGTGTCCAGGTCGGCCTTGAGCCCCAGTTCGGCGCGCTGCATTTGCAGGCCCCAGGCCGGGTCCAGATAGGCGTTGAGCAGGCGCAGCGGCAGCGCCTGGGCCTGCAGGTTGCCGCTGGCCGACAGCGGCGCCAGGCCGATGCGACCGTTCCATTGCAAGCTGCCGGCGCTGGCGGCAATGGGTTGGTCGTTGTCGCCAAGCTCAGCCAGCTGGGTCGTGAACTGGGCCTGCAGCGGCGGGGTGGCGGGCCAGGCAAGTGCGCCAAGCTGAAGGCGCAGTGGCTCGATGGCAAGCGCGACAGCTGCCACGCCGGGCGGCACGGCGGCATCGCGCCAGCGCAGCGCGCCGCGTTCGACCTGCAGGGCGGCGAGCTGCAGCTTCCAGGCCGGTGCGCTAGCCGAAACGGCGGGCTCGGCCGGCAGCAGCGGCGCGAGGTTGAGGCTGCCATCGGCCTCGCGGGCGAGCTGGGCACKCGGCGCGTCCAGCGTGAGTGTGCCCAGGCGCAGCGAGCGGCTGCCGGGGTCGACCTCGGCGTGGTCGAGCCGGGCGGAGGCGAGAGTCAGCAAAGGTTTGACAGACAGGGCCAGACGCAAGCCACTGACCTGAAGCTCGCTCAGCGTCAGCTTGGCGCGGTCAGCGGCGCCGCTGACCAGCGGGTCCTGGAGGCTCAGCGCCGCCTTGGTGGAAACGGCGGCCACGAGTTTGGCGCCGGGCGGCAAGGGCAACCAGGCGGCCAGGCGTTCAATGGCCAGGCCTTGCAGCTCGGCCTCGGCCTCCAGCGCCTCTGGCGACAGCCTGGCCTGCGCGGTCAGCGTGCCCTCTCCCAGGCGCAGGCTGGCGTCGAGCTGGGTAGGCGCCTTCAGCGGCCAGGCGGCGGCGGCGAGCTTGATCTGGATGGCGTCCAGCTCAAACTTGCCGACGTTGAAGCGGCCATCGTTGACTTCCAGCCCCGCCACGCTGATCTGCCAAGGCGCGCCGCCACCCTGCCCTGAGGCCGTCGACGCTGGCGACACTGGCAAGGGCCGCAGCCACACGCTGGGCGAATCCAGCACGATCCGGCCGAACGCGAGCTGGCGCCGCAGCGGCTGCGCGTCGGCCAGCGGCAGGCTCAGGTGCTTGAGGCCGAGCAGCGGCTGGCCGTCGGGCTGGGTCAGGGACAGCTCGTGCAGCTGCAGCCCGCCGCTGAGCTTGACGCCGGGCGGTTGTTTGGGCCGCTCGGCAAAGTCCAGCGCCACGTCGACGTCGAGCCGACCGCCGGCCAGGCGCAGCGGCAGGCTTTGCGGCACGTAGGCCGCCAGCGGCGCCAGGTCCAGGCCGGCCAGCTTGAAGGACAGTCGCCCGCTGGCATCGTCTTCGAACGGCAGCGCTTCGGCACGGCTGTCGAAGGCGACGCCGTCGAGCTTGCCGCTGAGTTGCGGCTGCACCTTGACCTTCACGTCCGACGCCAGCGTCGACACGAACGGCAGGGCCAGATGCAGGGCCGCCAGCTCGTGCTTGCGCTGCACCGGGCGGTCGTCGAAGAGCACGCGGCCGTCGGTCAGCTCGATGTTGTAGACGGCGAACTCGGGGTCTTCACCTTCCGGCGCGCCGGGCTTGGCAGCAAAACGCTGCAGCAGGTCGTCGAAGTCGTAGTGCCCCTCGGCGACGCGGGCGAGGCGCAGCTCGGGGCGGGTCAGTTCCAGGGATTCAACGACGGCGTGACCACGCAGCAGCGAGCGCAGCGACAGGGCGGCATCCAGCTTCGCGAGCGTCAGCAGCGGGGGCTGGCCGGCAGGGCCGGCGATGCGCAGGCCGTCGATGACGACGGCGAGCCGCCAGGGCTGGAAATGCGCCTGCTCGATGCTCACCGGCCGGCCCAGCGCCTCGCTGGCCAGCGCCACGCCGCGTCCGGCGATCCAGCCCGGCAAGGCCAGCGTGACGATGATCAGCAGGAGTGAGACCAGGGCCGACAGCGAAACCAGCGTCCAGAGGGCAATACGAACGGGGGAACGGGAGGCTGTCGTCATGGCGGACGCATTATTCATGTCGGCGATGATGCAAATGTGAGCTTCGCCCTCGACTATTCCGGCTTCAAGACCCTGTTGCTCGCCGCCCTTCTGCCGCCGGCGCCGATGCTGATGCTGGCGGCCTGGGGTGGCTGGCGCCTGAAGCGCAGCCGGCGTGGCAGCGGCTGGATGTTGGGGCTGGCGCTGGCGCTGGTCTGGCTGTCGACCACGGAGGCGGCGGGCGAGCTGCTCAGCCAAGCCGCCGGCCAACCGCCGCTGTTGCGCCCCGCCCAGGTGGACGCGCTGCGCGGCCGCAAGGATGGCGCGGTGCTGGTGCTGGGCGGCGGTGTGCGGCGCTACGTCCCCGAGTTCGGCTACGGCCGCGCGGGCGACATCACCGGCGAGCGTCTGGCCTACGGAGTCTGGCTGGCGCGGCGCAGTGGCTGGCCGCTGGGGTTTTCTGGCGGCGTCGGCTGGACGGCGAAGGAGCTGCAGCAGTCAGAAGCCAGCATCGTCGCTCGCATGGCGGCGCAGGACTACGGCCTGCCGTTGCGCTGGGCCGAAGGCAGTTCCCGCGACACGCGCCAGAACGCCGCCAAAACGCTGCCGTTGCTGGCGCAGTCCGGCGTCAGGCACATCCTGCTGGTCACGCACGAGGAGCACATGGCGAGAGCGCTGCGCGCCTTTGAAGCCGAGGCAGTGCCGCTGGGGATCAGCGTCCGCCCGGCGCCGGTGGGCCTGAGCGCGGAAGGCCAGTTCAATTTCGACGACTGGTGCCCCTCGAGCGGCGGCTTCGAGCGCGTGCGCTACGTCGTCTACGAAGCGCTGGCCCGGTTGGGCGGACGCTGAAATTAGAAACCCCGCCGGGCTTGGAGGCCGGGCGGGGTCGGGTGGCTAGGCCACCATGGGGCTCAAAGGCGATTTGCCGATGGGCTCCTGGCGCGCAAGGGATTGCGCCAGAGGTTGTGCCTGAAAAGGCATCTCAACAGTAGGCGAGCGCCGTCAGGCCTTCAAGAAGAGTTGCCCGAATAGCTCGTCGGCCCGTTTTGTGACTTCGGGCGGCAACGTGATGCCACGGCCCCATTCGCGGCTGGTCTCGCCCGGCCACTTGTTGGTCGCGTCCAGCCCCATCTTGCCGCCCAGGCCACTGACGGGTGAGGCGAAGTCCAGGTAGTCGATGGGCGTGTTGTCCACCAGCGTGGTGTCGCGCACCGGGTCCATGCGGGTGGTGATGGCCCAGATCACCTCCTGCCAGTTGCGCGTGTCGATGTCGTCGTCCACGACGACGATGAACTTCGTGTACATGAACTGGCGCAGAAAGCTCCAGATGCCGAACATCAGCCGCTTGGCATGGCCGGGGTAGGCCTTCTTGATCGAGACGACGGCCATACGGTAGCTGCAGCCTTCGGGCGGCAGGTAGAAGTCGACGATCTCGGGGAACTGCTTCTGCAGGATGGGCACGAAGACCTCGTTGAGCGCCACGCCCAGGATGGCGGGTTCGTCCGGCGGCTTGCCGGTGTAGGTCGAGTGGTAGATCGGGTTCTTGCGCTGGGTCTGGCGGCTGATCTCGAAGACGGGGAACCAGTCCCGCTCGTTGTAATAGCCGGTGTGGTCGCCAAACGGACCCTCAAGCGCGTGCAGGTAGCCGCCCTTCTCCTTCAGCGGCACGCCGCGCGCGCTGACGCCGGTGTAGCCGGGCGCGGCGGTCGGGATGTGGCCCTCCAGCACGATTTCGGCCGAGGCCGGCGCCTGCAAGGGCTGACCGATGCCAACGCCGGTGTTGACCAGCTCGGTGCGGGAGCCGCGCAGCAGACCGGCGAACTGGTACTCGGACAGGCTGTCCGGCACCGGCGTCACGGCGCCAAGGATGGTGGCCGGGTCGGCGCCCAGGGCCACGGCGATGGGAAATGGCTCGCCCGGATGCGCCAGCGCGTGGTCGCGGAAGTCAAGCGCACCACCCCGGTGCGCCAGCCAGCGCATGATGACTTGGCGAGGGCCGATGAGCTGCTGGCGATAGATGCCGAGGTTCTGGCGCGTGCGGGTCGGCCCCCGCGTGATGACCAGACCCCACGTGATCAGGGGGGCTGCGTCGTCCGGCCAGCAGGTCTGGATGGGCAGGCGGCCGAGGTCGATGTCGCTGCCTTCGAAGACCTCTTCCTGACAGGCCGCACGACGCTGCACGGCGGGCTTCATGTCCCACAGCGCCTTGGCCATTTGCAGCAGCTTGCCGGCGTCCTTCAAGCCCTTGGGCGGGTCGGGTTCCTTGAGGCTGGCCAGCACCCGCCCGACATCCCTCAAATCGGCCAGAGACTCAGCGCCCATGCCGAGTGCGACGCGACGCGTTGTCCCGAAAAGATTGGTCAAGGCGGGGGTGGAAAACCCGGCTGGCGCMTCGAATAGCAAGGCCGGTCCGCCGGCCCGCAGGACGCGGTCGCTGAGAGCCGTCATCTCCAGCACGGGCGAGACTTTTTCACGCACTCGTTTCAGTTCGCCAAGCCCTTCCAAGCCGGCGATAAAGTCCCGCAGGTCGCTGTATTTCATAACCAAAAGTAGTTTGGATTGGCCGAAACAACCTTGACTGGTTATCTTCGAACCGTAAAATCTGGCCACTTCGGGTTTCTACCGAAGCTCAACCGGCCGGGTCCACCGGGCACACAGATGCCACAGACCCTTAGCCAACGGCCGGGAAATTATGACCGTCGCCCCGTTCAGACCGCCGCTCTTGCGACTGCCTGTGACGGGTCGTGACACAAGGAGTCGAATGACGACACGTCAAGACCTCATCACCTTCGCTGCCCTCGTGCGGGATTCGGCGTCGCTGTTCGTCAAGGACATCGGCAACGGCCTGCTCGTCGTCAGCCACAACACGCTGGCCCTCGTCGGGCTGGCGGTGGTGTCGGTCCTGTTGGTGTTCACGAGCCAGGCGGGCCTGCGCGAAAAGCTGGAATCCGCCACCCTCGGCTGGCTGAATGCCCGCCACGAGGCGCGCGCCGAGGCTGAGGGCAACACGCTGCTGGCCAACGCGGAGCCGGACGCCATTGCACGCGCCACGGCCACTGACCCACGCGATCTCAGCCGCCAGCAGGCCGCCGTCGCCCATTGGCTGGCACGCCGCTACAGCGTGGCGCCCGAGCCCATCAGCCGCCTCGTGCAGGAAGCCTGGGCCGTGGGCAATCGCGCCAAGGTCGAGCCGACCCTGATCCTGGCCATCATGGCCATCGAGTCGCGGTTCAACCCGTTTGCACAGAGTTCCGTGGGCGCTCAGGGCCTGATGCAGGTCATGACCCGCGTGCACGACGACAAGTACGAGGCCTTTGGCGGTATTCACGCCGCGTTCGACCCGGTGACCAACGTCCGCGTGGGCGTGCAGGTGCTCAAGGAATGCATCCAGCGCGCCGGCAGCCTGGAAGAAGGCCTGCGCTACTACGTCGGCGGCGCCAACTTGGCCGAGGACACGGGCTATACGGCCCGTGTGCTGGCCGAGCATGATCTGTTGAAGTCGGTGGCGTCTGGCCGCTCGGTGTCGCCCAACACGACCACGACCATCGTCCGCCCGATGCGCGAGGCTGCTTCGGCCCCCACGAGCGGCGATTCCGCGCAAATCGCGCTGCTGCGCTGACTTACACTCGCGGCTCACGCGACTGGCGATCAGGGTCACAAGCTGACCTGAGGTGGGCCACCACCGGGGAGCGTGAGGCGATTCCTGTGTGTGGGAGCCGCTTTCAGCCGTTCGCCTGGGCAGCCTTGGTCGTCACGCCAGCCGTGAGCGCCTTGGATTTACCGCCTGAACTTCGAAAAACTGCCATGTTTGACCGCAACACCTCCACTCTCGCCCTGGTCGACCCCGAACTCTGGACCGCTGTCCAGAACGAGACCCGCCGCCAGGAAGACCACATCGAGCTGATCGCCAGCGAGAACTACACGTCGCCCGCGGTGATGGAAGCCCAGGGCAGCCAGCTGACCAACAAGTACGCCGAGGGCTACCCCGGCAAGCGCTACTATGGCGGCTGCGAGTACGTCGACGTGGCCGAGCAACTGGCCATAGACCGCGTCAAGCAGCTCTTCGGCGCCGAGTTTGCCAACGTGCAGCCCAACTCCGGCTCGCAGGCCAACCAGGGCGTGTTCTTCGCGCTGCTGCAGCCCGGCGACACCATCATGGGCATGAGCCTGGCCGAAGGCGGCCACCTGACGCACGGCATGGCGCTGAACATGAGCGGCAAGTGGTTCAACGTCGTCAGCTACGGCCTGGACGCGAACGAAGCCATCGACTACGACGCGATGGAAGCCCTCGCCCGCGAGAAGAAGCCCAAGCTCATCATTGCCGGCGCCTCGGCCTACTCGCTGCGCATCGATTTCGAGCGCTTCGGCAAGATCGCCAAGGAGATCGGCGCCTACTTCATGGTCGACATGGCCCACTACGCCGGCCTGATCGCTGCGGGCGTCTACCCGAACCCGCTGCCTTATGCCGACGTCGTCACGTCCACCACGCACAAGAGCCTGCGCGGCCCGCGCGGCGGCATCATCCTGACGAACGACGAGGCGATCGCCAAGAAGATCAACTCGGCCATCTTCCCCGGCATCCAGGGTGGCCCGCTGATGCACGTCATCGCCGGCAAGGCCGTGGCCTTCAAGGAGGCGCTGACGCCCGAGTTCAAGGCCTATCAGGAGCAGGTCGTCAAGAACGCCAAGGTGCTGGCCGAGACGCTGATCGAGCGCGGCCTGCGCATCGTCTCCGGCGGCACGGAAAGCCACGTCATGCTGGTCGACCTGCGCCCCAAGAACCTGACGGGCAAGGAAGCCGAGGCCATCCTGGGCGCCGCCCACATGACCTGCAACAAGAACGGCATCCCGAACGACCCGCAAAAGCCCATGGTCACCAGCGGCGTCCGCCTGGGGACGCCGGCCATGACGACGCGCGGCTTCAAGGAGGAGCAGGTGCGCGCCACGGCCCACCTGATCGCCGATGTGTTGGACAAGCCGCACGACGAGGCCAACCTGGCCGCCGTGCGCGAGAAGGTTGCCGCGCTGACGGCCGCCTTCCCCGTCTACCGCGGTTAATCAAGACTCGCCGTGCGCTGCCCGTTCTGCTCTCACACCGAGACCCAGGTCGCCGAGACCCGGGAATCGGACGAGGGCGACGTCGTACGGCGCCGGCGCCGCTGCCTGTCCTGCGACAAGCGCTTCACGACCTACGAGCGGCCAGACATCGCCATGCCGTCGGTCGTCAAGAAGGACGGGCGGCGGGCCGATTTCGACGCCTCCAAGCTGCGCGCCTCCATGCAACTGGCGCTGCGCAAGCGGCCGGTGAGCGTCGAGCAGATCGACGCGGCCATCAACCGCATCGAGGAAAAGCTGCTTGCCAGCGGTGCCCGTGAGCTCGCCTCCACCCGGCTGGGTGAGCTTGTCATGCGAGAACTCAAGCGCATCGACAAGGTCGCCTACGTCCGCTTTGCTTCGGTCTACCGAAGCTTCGAGGACGTCGACGAGTTCCGCCAACTGATCCGCGAGATCTGACTCGGGATTTCCCTATCCCTCTTCAGGGGGAGTCCGGGGGATGTCGCCCTCCGCATCCCCCTTCGTCCCACCCTGAGGGGGAAAGACGCGCGGTGGTCCGCTTCCTAGAGTTCGTTCATCGACAACGAACCGCCGGAAGCCACCATGAACCGCACCGCCCCCCTCCTCCGCGCTGCCCGCCACAACGGCCTCGGCTTCACCCTTATCGAGCTGTGCGTCTGCGTCAGCATCGGCGCCACCCTGGTCAGCCAGGCAGTGCCCAGCCTGAGCAAGATGCGCCAGGAGCGTGCGCTGCGCGCCACCTCCGAAGCCCTTGCCAGCGACCTGCGCTTTGCCCGCAGCGAGGCCGTCCGCACGGCCGAGCCGGTCTACTTCCGCATCAGCGGCAAGGGCGCCCAGGCCTGCTACCTGCTGCATACCGGCGCCCGCAACGACTGCGACTGCGCCGGCGGCAAGGCCGTCTGCAAGGCACCGGGCAGCGCCGTCATCAAGGCCGAATGGCTGACGGCCGGCAAGGCCTTGCATCTGCGCAGCAACGCCGAGACGCTGGAGTTCCAGCATCGTCAAGGCTTGGTCACGCAGACCGGCAGCATCGAGACCTATCTGGACAACGGCACGGGCATCCGCCAAGTGGTCGCCATCACCGGCCGTGTTCGCAGCTGCTCGACCGGCATCAAGCTCTCCGGCATGACCAAGTGCGCTTGATCCCCTGTTCGTGGTGGGCGGCGACCAGCGGTAGGCGCGCGGCGACGAGCGGTGTTCCAGTAACCTTTCATCTGAACGTCACCACTGAAAATCGGGCCGCCATGCGACTTAAGACACAACGCCACCTCAGGGGATTCACGCTCATGGAGCTGATGATCGCCGTGGTGGTGGCCGGCATCCTGGCCGCAGTGGCCTATCCCTCCCTCACCTCCATGCTCGCGCGCGGCCGCCGTGCTGACGCCATCGCCTTGATGACGACCATCGTGCAGGCCCAGGAGCGTTGGCGCTCCAACCGCAATGCCTACTCAGATTCGTTTGGCGACGACGGCCTGAAGATGGGCGACGCCGGCGCCAAGATCACGACGATTTCAAAGTATTACGACCTCAGCCTGACAGGTGCCGGCGCGGTGCCCAGCTTCACCTCGGGGTACATCGTCACTGCTACGCCCAAGGCGGGCAGCCCTCAGAACAAGGACAAGAACTGCCAAGTCCTGATCGTGTCGCTCGAAGGTTCGATCTTCAAGTACCTGTCTGCCGATCTGGGCGGCACGGACACCACGGCAACAGCCAACTGCTGGAGCCGTTAATCATGCAACGCCTCCTATTCCGAAAATTCCGCTCCGGCGTCACGCTGATCGAGATGCTCATCGGCGTGGCCGTTGTCGGCGTGGTGCTCGCCGTGGCCATCCCTTCGTTGACCAGCACGATCGAGCGGCGGCGCGTCGTTGCAGCCGCAGGCGAGATCGCCAGCTTCTTTGCCCAGGCGCGCGCGGAGTCCGCCGTCGTGGCGGACAAGATCAGCGTGCATCTCGAGGACGTGCCTGCAAAAGTCGGCGACTTCAGCTGCATTCGCATGAGCTCGCATGCCCAGATCGATGTTTGCAGATGCAATCGCGTCGACACCAAGGTGTGCTCCATAGGCGAAGGCAGATTGCTGCGCGAGTACCTGCTGCCGCGCAATACGTCGGTCCGCTTCGATGTCAACGAGAAAGCCAAGTGGGGATTCGATCCGCAAGTCCTCACCTTCGAGCGAGGCTCCTTCCCGACAGATGTGAGCGATGTCTTTGTCAAGGTGAAGGGGGTGCGGACGGGTGCATTGCTGCATGTCGAGTACAACCAGGCCGGCCGGGTGCGTACCTGCTCGCCCGACGGCAGCATCGGTGGGTTCCCTCTATGCGGATGACCTTTTCGCCCCAGCGTGGCCTGGGCCTTGTCGAGCTGATGGTCGGCATTACCGTCGGCCTGATCGTGGCGGCGGGTGCGTCCATGGTGGCCGTGAACCAGATCAACGAGCACCGTCGGTTGATGCTGGAAACCCAGATCCAGCAGGATCTGCGCACGGCGGCTGACCTGCTGCAACAAGACCTGCGCCGCGCGGGCTTTCGCGGCTTGACGGAACAAGGTGTCTGGGCGCCGCCATCGGCAGTGGGCACGGCGGCCGAACAGGCTTCGAAAACAGCTTCTGCCAATCCATACATTGAAGTCATCAAGGCGGACACCACTGGTGCCCTCTCGCTGACCTATATGTATGCCCGGTACAGCGGCGCCGGCATATACGGCGCTGAAGTGCCGCGGGATGCCGAGCATTTCGGCTTCAAGTGGGACAAGTCCAGCAAGACGCTTTACCTACGGGTAGGGAGCACGGATGGCCATGACAACTGGCAGCCGATCACCGATCCGGATAGCGTACGCATCACGGACTTCGATATCGAAGTCACGTCGCAACCGGCCAACGTGGGCGACTTCTGTGACAAGCCCTGCGGCACGGCCAGCACACCGGCCTGCCCAATTCATGAGGTGCGGCAGGTGACGTTCACCATCGTTGGCGAAGCCCGCCATGACCCCAATGTCAAGCGCACGCTGTCGGGTGTTGAACGCCTGCGAGCCGACTCGATCAGCGGAGCCTGCCCGGCATGAACACGTCGTCCAGCCTTCTGAAGCCTCGCCAACGTGGTGCGGCAACGCTTGTTGTCGTCATGGTGCTCTTCCTCGTGATGGCGCTGCTGGCGGCGTATGCCAACCGCAGCTTGCTGTTCGAGCAGCGCGTTGCGGGCAGCTACTACCGCTCCAGCCTGTCCCAGGAAGTCGCCGAAGCGGGTGTCGAATGGACGCTGGCTCAGCTCAACGGCAATGCCATGAACAACGCCTGCAAGCCGGTGGACAGCGCCGGGCAACGCTTCGCCGACAAGTACCTGGAGGTCAACCCGGCGGATCGGACCATCACCTCAAAAGTCACTGACATCATCGGCGTGATTGACTGCGCACGCGACTTGGGCAACCAGGGCTGGGCCTGCCGCTGCCCGGCCGCAGATGCGGCCCACACCGCGCGGGCCGCAGCGACTGTGGATGAGCTGACGCCCAGCTTCGGCGTGCAACTCGAAGCGGGCAAGCGCGGCGGCACCTTGGCACTGAAGGTGCGCGGCTGCACCGACAGCGTCCCGGACAATTGCGGCGGCGTTGGCGGTGTTTCCGTTGCCAACATCAGCAAGGCCCAATTGGCCCGGACATCGCTGACGGTCCTGGTGGGTTTGGTCAGTGCGGTGCGCAGCCCGCCCGCCTCGCCACTGGTGGTCAAGGGCGGCATCGTGTCGACCGGCGTGGGCGGCCTCGGCCTGCACAACGCCGATGCGCGCTCGGCGGGCATGCTCGCCACCATTGGGGGCGCATGGACTGGCATCATCGACACCCGGCTTGAGACCGTACCAGGCGCCAGCGGCAGCCAGGCCGTCGTCCAGGCCGACCCGACGCTTCTGAATGCCGATGCGCAGGAGGTGTTCAAGATGTTCATGGGCACGAGCGTCGCTCGCTACCCAGCACATCCGGCCGTACGAACGATCACCTGCGATGGCGACTGCGGAGCGACTCTCGCGGCCGCCTACTCAGCCGGCCAGCGCATCGTGTGGGTGGAAGGTGGCCTGACCCTCAGCAGCAACCAGGTGCTCGGCAGCGTGGGCGATCCGCTGCTCGTCGTGGTGAATGGCAACGTCACGCTGACTGGCCCGTTCCAGCTCAATGGCATGCTGGTGTCGACCGGCGGATTGAGCTGGACCAATACCAGCGGCATGCCGTCGTTCGTCAACGGCGTCGTGCTGGTCGGTGGCAGCATGACCACCGTCGGCCGTGTGGACATCGTCTACCAGCAGACCGTGGCTGACCATGTGCGCAACCGCCTGGGCAGCTACGTGCGGGTTCCCGGCGGCTGGAACGACTCCACCAACTGATGACGGCCATGAAGCCCTTTCAACTCCAGTCCAGCTGCCTTAGCCGTAGGCAACGCGGCGTGACGCTGATCGAAGCCTTGGTGGCCCTGGTCGTCATGTCCTTCGGCATGGTGGCGCTGGTCGGCCTGCTGAGCAATTTGCGCTACAGCGGCGACATCGCCAAGCAGCGCAGCGAGGCCATGCGTCTGGCGCAAGAGGAACTGGAAACGCTGCGCTCGTTCTCTGTGCTTGACAATTCCGTAGCAAAAAAAGCTGGCGTCAAGGACTACGACAACGACATCGTCACGCCTCCCCATGCCAAGTCATTCAATCTGACCAACGGCAACACCACCTTCGTCCTCACACGTGAGGTGGCCCCCCTGGTCAAGGACGCTGCTGAACCTCAGGCCAGAAGCGTCAGAGTGACGGTGGCATGGAAGGACCGCGGCAACGTTGAACAGAAGCTCTTTCTCGACACCATCATCTCCCGCAGTGATCCGGTCTTCTCCCTCGCCCTGGGTGTCACGCCGCCTTCGAACGGGATTCGACAGCCCGACAACCGCAATCCGGTGATTCCTCCGACCGCCAAGGACCTGGGCAACGGGTCCAGCGCATTCCGACCCGGTGGCGGCGCTGCGCCGGTCTGGGTGCTCAACAACGTCACTGGCGTCATCAGCGGCAAATGTGAGGGGCTCGGCGAGACGCCGGTCTCCGAACTGGAGGCGAGCAGCGTCGAATCCTGCAAGAACAACACGGTTGGCTATCTGGTCAGTGGCGTCATTCGCTTCTCCAAGCTCGACTCGCCCGACCCGTCGGCACCTGAGGGCGATGCCCTGCCCCAACCCTTGTCCGCCTCGCTGAGCCTGACCCCCAGCCAATTCCAGGTCAGGGATGCGAGTGGCGCGCTGGTGCTGGCGCCCGGCCGCGACTACCCGACGCCAAACCATGAATGCTTCAGCGACGCACCGGTGTCCAGCACACCTCTTCAGAAGCTGGTGAACTACAACTGCATCGTCTATCCCAACACCCAGTCCCCTCGCAACTGGTGGGGCCAAGTGCAATTGACCGGGCTGGACATCGGCACGGGCGCGACGCAGTACAAGGTCTGCCGTTACAGCGGCGACTACAACGGCAACACCAAGATCGACAACGAGGAGCACCCCGAGTCGTACAGCGCCGTGAGCTATTCGCTGGCGCGGCAGAACTTCCTCGTCATGCCGGGCAAGACCGCGGCGTTGTGCCCGACCCTGCCCGCTGATATCAGCGCCAGCCGCTTCATCGATTACTCGACCTACCAGATCCAGCCCTGACTCCGCCGGATCGCTGGCTAGACTGGGCAGATGCCCGATCCCGACACCTCCGCCGCACTGCAACGCGTCCTCGCACTGGCCGCCCAGGCCATAGGCCTGAGTGACCCGAATCCGCGCGTCGGCTGCGTCATCCTGGCAGCGGACGGCCGTGAACTGGGCGCCGGCCACACGCAAGCTGCCGGCCAGGCGCATGCAGAGGTCATGGCGCTGCGCGATGCAACTGCGCGTGGCCATGACGTGCGCGGTGCAACGGCCATCGTCACGCTGGAACCCTGCTCCCACCACGGCCGCACGCCGCCCTGCTGCGATGCGCTGATCGGTGCCGGCATCGCCCGCGTCATCGTTGCGGTCCAGGACCCCAACCCGCTGGTCGCCGGCCAGGGCCTGGCGCGGCTGCGCGCGGCCGGCATAGCTGTCGAACTTGCCGACGCGGCCGTTGCCGACGCTGCGCGGGAACTCAACATCGGCTTCTTCTCGCGCATGCAGCGCGGCCGCCCCTTCGTGCGGCTGAAGTCGGCCGTCTCGCTGGACGGGCGCACCGCCCTGCCCGACGGCCGCAGCCAGTGGATTACCGGTGAAGCCGCACGCGCCGACGGCCATGCCTGGCGCCGCCGCGCCGGCGCGGTGCTGACCGGCATCGGCACTGTGCTGGCCGACGATCCGCGCCTGGACGTGCGTCTTGTGCAGACAGCCAGGCAACCGCTGCGCCTCGTGCTCGATCCACAGGGTCGTATACCGGCCGATGCGCGCATCCTCCGGCCGCCGGGCGAAGCCCGCGTCATCGGTCCCGGCCGTGCCGATCTGAACGCGCTGTTGATTGAACTCGGCAGCGAGGGCGTCAACGAACTGCACGTCGAAGCCGGCCCGACCTTGTCCGGCGCCTTCCTCGACGCTGGCCTGGTCGACGAGTTGCTGATCTACCAAGCGCCGATGCTGATCGGCGAAGGCCGCCCGCTCGCGGCACTGTCGCCCTTGGCCCAACTGGCCGATGCCCGCCGCTGGCGCTTGATTGAAGCCACAACGATCGGCCTGGATCTGCGCCTTCGCCTGCGTTCAGACTAGGGTCGCCACCTACAATCGCCGGCTATGCCCATCTCCCCCATTCCCGAGCTGGTGGCCGAGCTGGCTGCCGGCCGCATGGTCATTCTGGTCGACGAGGAAGACCGCGAAAACGAGGGTGATCTCGTGCTGGCGGCCGACCTGGTCACGCCCGAGGCCATCAACTTCATGGCCAAGCATGGCCGCGGCCTGATCTGCCTGACGCTGCCGCGCGAGCATTGCGAGCGCCTGCAGCTACCGCCCATGACGCGCCGCAACGGCACCCAGCACGGCACCGCCTTCACCATCTCCATCGAGGCCGCCACCGGCGTCACGACCGGTATCTCCGCCGCCGACCGCGCCCGCACCGTGCAGGCCGCCGTCGCGGCCGACGCCAAGGCCAGCGACCTGGTCCAGCCCGGCCACATCTTCCCGCTGCAGGCCCAGGACGGCGGCGTGCTGATGCGCGCCGGCCATACCGAAGCCGGCTGCGACCTGGCCCGCATGGCCGGCCTGTCGGCCACGTCGGTCATCTGCGAGATCATGAAGGATGACGGCAGCATGGCGCGGCTGCCCGACCTGGAGATCTTTGCCGCCGAGCACGGCCTCAAGATCGGCACCATCGCCGACCTCATCGAATACCGCAGCCGCCACGAAAGCCTGGTCACCCGCGTCGCCGAGCGCCGCCTGAACACGGCCCAAGGCGAGTTCGACTGCCAGGTCTTCACCGACCGCACCGGCGGCACCCACCTGGCGCTGAGCCACGGCTCCTGGGTAGCCACCGATGAAGTCCTCGTGCGCGTGCACGAGCCGCTGTCGGTCATGGACCTGCTCGAAGCCGGATCCTGCGGCCATTCCTGGGGCCTGCCCGCCGCGCTTGCTGCCGTGCAGGCCAGCCCCGCGGGTGTCGTCGTGCTGCTGAACTGTGGCGAGGACGCTGCCGGTGTGCTGGCCCGCGCCATTGCCGAAAAGGCCGTGGCGCCCGTGAAGAGCGCGATGGACCTGCGCACCTACGGCGTCGGCGCCCAGATCCTGAAGGCACTGGGCGTGCACCACATGAAGCTGCTCGGCAGCCCACGCCGCATGCCCAGCATGACGGGCTACGGGCTGGACGTGACCGGCTTCGTCGTCCCGCCTTCCTGCTGAAACGAGAGACGAGAGACAGCGATGCAAGACTCCAACCAAGGCCTGCCAGGTTTCGAAGGCGCTCTCGACGGCAGCGAGCTGGTGATTGCCATCGTCCAGGCACGCTTCAACGACGCCATCACCTYGGCGCTGGCCAGCGCCTGCCTGGCCGAACTGTCGGTGCTGGGCGTGCCGGCCGAGGCCGTCCGCCACGTCACCGTGCCCGGCGCGCTCGAAGTGCCGCTGGCCCTGCAGGCACTGGCCGAAACCAATGACTACGACGCCCTCATCGCGCTGGGCTGCATCATCCGCGGCGAGACCTACCACTTCGAGCTGGTCGCCAACGAGAGCGGTGCCGCCGTGACCCGTGTCGGCCTGGACCATGGCTTGCCGATTGCCAACGCCATCCTGACCGTCGAGAACGAAGCCCAGGCCTGGGCCCGCGCCGAGCCCAAGGGCCGCGACGCCGCGCGCGTTGCCGTCGAGATGGCCAATCTGCTGAAAGAGATCGAGTGAACGCACCCCAAAAGACCGCCACCAAGTCGGCCAACACGCCCGGCGGCAAGAAGGCGCCAGCCAAGTCCGCCCGCCGCCGCTCGCGCGAGGCCGCGCTGCAAGGCCTCTACCAGTGGCTGCTGACCGGCGAGGACATCGGCGCCATCGTCGCCCTGGGCCGTGAGCAGGATGGCTACGCCAAGCTCGACCTGAAGCATTACGACGCGCTGCTCAACGGCTGCGTCAGCGAGGCTGCGGACCTGGACGCCATCCTGTCCCGCCACGTCGACCGCAAGACGACGGAGCTATCGCCCATCGAGCACGGCATCCTGATGATCGGCGCCTACGAGCTCAAGCACTGCCTCGACATCCCCTACCGCGTCGCCATCAACGAGGCGGTCGAGCTGGCCAAGTCCTTTGGCGGCACGGACGGCCACAAGTACGTCAACGGCGTGCTGGACCGGGCGGCCGGCGATCTGCGGCCCTCCGAGGTCGCGGCCAAGCGCTGATGAAGCTGGCCGCCCGGCTCGACCGCATCGAGCCCTTCTATGTGATGGAGCTGGCCAAGGCTGCAGCGCAGGTCGCGGCCGGCCCGCTGTGCGACCCGGCCGTTGGTGGCCGGCGGATGATCCGCCTGAACGTGGGCGAGCCCGATTTCGGCGCCGCGCCAGCGGTGCGCGAGGCTGTCACGCGTATCGCCCAAGGCCCCACGCCCTACACCGACGCCCTGGGCCTGCCCGCGCTGCGCGAGGCCATCTCGCGCTGGTACGCGCAACGCTTCGGTCTGAGCATCGCGCCCGAGCGCATCGCCATAACGGCCGGTGCCTCGGCCGGCCTGCAGCTCGCCTGCCTCGCCCTCTTCGAGCGCGGCGACGAGGTGCTGATGCCCGACCCCTGCTACCCCTGCAACCGCCACTTCGTGACGGCTGCGGACGCCACGCCGCGCCTGCTACCCACCGGCGCGGCCGAGCGCTTCCAGCTCGGTGCGGCACAGGTG
>NZ_JBGCUM010000121.1:0-2948 GCF_054177665.1 Roseateles sp. P5_E8
GGCAAGGCGCGCAACGACGCCATGCGCCCGCGCAGCCCCTCTCCCTTCGGGTTGCCACTCAAAAACCCGCGCGCGGCGTTGCTCGGCCTCGCCGGGGGGGCACCCCGGCTTCGCCTCACGCCTTGCTCGCGGCTTTTTGAGTGACAACGCATCCGATTCCCGTCGGGCAAACAGGCCCCTTGGAGCGGGGTGTAGCATGCCGCCGTTTTTGCCTCGCGCCACGGCGCTTCCCCCATGAGCTCCTCTGACATCCAGGCCAAGCTGACCGAACTCGGCATCACGCTGCCGCCGGTCGCCACGCCCGCCGCCGCCTACCTGCCCTTCATGCGCACGGGCAACCTCGTGTTCCTGTCCGGCCACATCGCCAAGAAGGACGGCAAGGCCTGGGTCGGCCAGTTGGGCCGCGACACGGACACCGCCACCGGCCAGCAGGCCGCACGCGCCGTCGCCATCGACCTGCTCGGCACGCTTCAGGCCGCCACCGGCGACCTCGGCAAGGTGGTGCGCATCGTCAAGGTGATGAGCCTSGTSAACAGCACGGCCGASTTCACCGARCAGCACCTCGTCACCAATGGCTGCTCCGAGCTGCTGGCCGCGGTGCTGGGCGACGCGGGCAAGCATGCGCGCAGTGCCTTCGGCGTGGCGCAGATCCCGATGGGCGCCTGCGTGGAGATCGAGCTGATCGCCGAGATCGCCGATTGATGTTCTTCGTCAAACCTTCGAAGTTCCCGGCCCGCGCGTTGGCGGTCATGGGCCTGGCAAGCTTCGCGGCGGTCGGCGTTGCGCTGATCGCCCAGCATCAGTTCGGTGTGAAGCCCTGCCCCTGGTGCGTGCTGCAGCGCGGCATCTTCCTTTTGATCGGCGTGTTCGCGCTGCTGGGCTGGCTGGTGCAGGCCAAGCGGCCGTTGCGGCAGGCGGCGCTGGTGGCGGTGCTGCTGATGTGCGCGGCGGGGCTGACAGCCGCGGTCTTCCAGCACGAGGTGGCGTCGCAGACAGCGAGCTGCGCGATGGGCCTGGCAGACAAGGTCGTGACCGCACTCGGTCTCGAAGAGCTGTGGCCGTCGGTGTTCATGATCACGGCCAACTGCGCGGAGGCAGCGGCTTACCGCTTCGCCTTCCTGCCGTATGAGATCTGGAGCGGCCTGCTGTTTGCCGGCCTGGGCGCGCTGGGCCTGGTGGTGCTAACGAAGCGCTGACCCGCCCCGTCACAGCCTGGCAGTGCCAGGCTATCTGTGGCCGGGGATGGCCTCGACCGGCAACACCACATCGCCGCACTGCGCCCGGTGCCGCAGCGCATGGTCCATCAGCACCAGGGCAAGCATGGCCTCGGCGATGGGCGTGGCGCGGATGCCCACGCAGGGGTCGTGGCGGCCGAAGGTTTCCACCGTCGTGGGTTTGAGCTCACGGTCGATGCTGGCCTTGGGCGAACGGATGGAGCTGGTGGGCTTGATGGCGATGCTGGCGACGATGTCCTGGCCGGTGGAGATGCCGCCCAGCATGCCGCCGGAGTTGTTGCTGGCAAAGCCGAGTGGCGTCAGCTCGTCGCCGTGCTCGCTGCCCTTCTGCGCGACGACGCCGAAGCCGGCGCCGATCTCCACGCCCTTGACGGCGTTGATGCCCATCAGCGCGTAGGCGATGTCGGCGTCCAGCTTGTCGAACAGCGGCTCACCCAGGCCCACCGGCACGCCGGTGGCTTCCACGCGGATGCGCGCGCCGACGGAGTCGCCGGCCTTGCGCAGCGCGTCCATATAGGCCTCCAGCTCGGCGATCTTGCTGGCGTTGGCGGCGAAGAAGGGGTTCTGGCCGACGTGTTCCCAGCCCTCGAACGGGATCTCCACCGAGCCCAGCTGCGTCATGCAGCCGCGGAACTCGGTGCCATAGGCTTCGCGCAGCCATTTGCGCGCCACCGCGCCGGCGCCGACCATGGGCGCCGTCAACCGGGCCGACGAGCGGCCACCGCCGCGCGGGTCGCGCACGCCGTACTTGCGCCAGTAGGTGTAGTCGGCGTGGCCGGGGCGGAAGGTGTCGAGGATGTTGCCGTAGTCCTTGCTGCGCTGATCGGTGTTCTTGATCAGCAGGCAGATGGGCGTGCCGGTCGTGACGCCCTCATACACGCCCGACAGGATCTCGACCGCATCGGGCTCGTTGCGCTGCGTGACGTGGCGGCTGGTGCCGGGGCGGCGGCGGTCCAGCTCGGGCTGGATGTCGGCCTCGCTGAGCAGCATGCCCGGCGGGCAGCCGTCGATGATGCAGCCGATGGCCGGGCCGTGGCTTTCGCCGAAATTGGTGACGCGAAAGAGTTCGCCGAAGGTGCTGCCTGACATAGGCCCGAAGTTTAGGCGGCCCTGAAATGCAAAAGCGGCCTCGCAAGGCCGCCTTCTCAGGATGCGAACCGGATTCTCAAAGTTTCGATTCCGGCTCGGCGTTCTCTTCCACCGGCCAGTCGCGGATATAGGCCTTGAGCATGCGGTTCTCGAAGTCCTGGCTGTCCACCACGGCCTTGGCCACGTCGTACAGCGAGATCACGCCCATCAGCGTCTTGCCGTTCATGACCGGCATGTAGCGCGCGTGGCGGCCCAGCATCATGCGGCGCACCTCGTCGATCTCGGTCTCGGGTGTGCAGGTCAGCGGCGCATCGTCCATGACCGTGCGCACGATGGTGGCGCCCACCGCGCCGCTGTTCTTCACGACGGCCTGGATGACCTCGCGGAAGGTCAGCATGCCGACCAGGTCGCCGTGCTCCATGACGACGAGCGAGCCGATGTCGCGTTCGGCCATGACGGACAGTGATTCTTTGAGCGGTTCGTCGGGCGTGACGGTGAACAAGGTGCCGCCTTTGACACGCAGGATATCGACGACTTTCATGGGGCCTCCTAGGGCCTGTTAAGGCTACGGGAATCGGTGCGAGAGGGTCTGCGCGGGCGCAGGGCGTCGTTGCGCGCCTCGCC
>NZ_JBGCUM010000122.1:0-2938 GCF_054177665.1 Roseateles sp. P5_E8
GCATTGGGTGTGGCGAAACTTATCCACCCTCAGAAATTACGAAATGGTGGGATGCCGGGGCAACCGCCTGCTGTCCGAGGTGCGGTATGACAAGTGTCGTTGTCGGATCTGCCTCTGGCTTGGCGATCGATCGAGAAATGCTTGAAATGGCAGGTGGGCACATTGCTGGCTAGTAGCGATGAGCGCGAAGCGGCTCAACCAATCATTGCAGCGGACGGCTTCGCCGTCCGCTGAACTCAAACGTTAGCCCTTGCAAGATGCGCTTCTGGTTTGCTATCAACTTCGTCTGGCTCGCCGTCTTGGCTTCGAGCGAAAGCGTTGCCGCCGCAACGCTATGTAACGCTGGCGAAGTAAGCTACTTTTCGTGCGAACTGAAGAGCAGTCGAAAAGTGTTGTCGCTCTGCGGAGGAAAAAATTCAGATTCGGAATCTTTTTGGCTTCAGTATCGTTACGGTCAGCCACCGCATCTCGAAATGGAGTTTCCCTTGAAGCGCGTCGCCGTCAACAAAGCTGGCTTTGAGTTCCGGCGGCATCTTAGGATGGGAGGCGCATCCGACTACGAAGTGGCTTTCAATCAAGACAGTTGGAATTACGTTGTGTTCTCGTGGATTGCCGGGGAAGAGGGCGTGGATGGCGTGGAATACGGCGTGTACGTCTCTCGCGCGCAGGGAGTGGCCGGCAGAAAGCTGGAGTGCTTAGGAAGACCTGACGCTACTGCGCTTCGCAAGTTGGTTAACGCACATGAAACGGCGCGGTAGCAGGGCAATGGCTAACAGATCGCTCGAACCGACCCGCAGCGCCTGTCCGCTTCAGGCCACCATTTCATTCTTGGCCTTACGCAGCCAGCCGCTGCGGGCGGCTCAGCTCGAACGTTAGACGCCACGTCACACAATCTGTCTTTTCGGGAGGAATCGCAAATGCAAAGTGAGAGCCAGCCGACATCACCTCAACCAAGCTCTACCACGCAGTGGTTCAATCGGAGGCCCATACCGGTCTTCATCATCGCAGCGCTCTGCATCTTGCAGTTTCTTGGCATCGCTCTCTACCTAGCAGACCATTGGTACGGGTTGCTCGAACTCGTGAGAACCGGTGCTGAGTCCCCGTTTGGCTTCGTCTTCAAGCTGGTCTATCCGTTCTTCTTGCTCGGCGCCGGTCTTGCATTGCTCTTCATGCGCAAACTCGCAATCGTCTTGTTCTCAATCTACTGTGCCTGGGGCGTCGGCAAGATCGTTGTGCAAACCATCGACTTTCCAGGCTACGTCAGCCTCGCCATGGTCTTTGGCGTGTTGGTGTACTGCTTTCGCCTCCAACAGCGCGGCCTGTTGCGGTAGCGTGGCGCCTAACCTTTCATTGCAGCCGACCTGCGCYAGCTMCGCYGGCTGGTCGGCTGAATTCCGACGTTATGCCTTATGAGCGCGAGTGACTCTTTCGTCCAGGGAACGGTGTACTTTGCGGGAAGCAAGGAGGATCTGGCGCGGGTACTGAATGAATCTGGAATTGACGCCGCCGTCGGCCCATGGGCGCTGCGTCTGTTCGGTCCGGCATACAGATTCGAGGTCGCTTATGTAGGCAACATCACGCCGGAAGCGCCATTTGAGATTTCAGTCTCTGGCTACGGTGTTCCCCTTGAAACGATCGACCAGTGGTGCCGCCGCGTGGCCGACAGCCTTCGCAAAAGCGGCATCAAGTTCGACATGACACACTTCGCGGCTGACCATGACGAAATCTGCGATTACAAGGCATAACCTKTTGCTSCAGCGGACGGCTWCGCCGCCCGCTGAGCGCGAATGTTAGGCCTCTCGTCCAATGCGCGGCCAGAAAAAGCTCTTCTTGTTTATTGGAATCACCGCTTCTCTCGTCGGGTGTCGCGGCGCCATGGACGGCAGCGAAGAAATTTCCAAAGGGTACGAGATCACATTCACCAGTAGCGATGGTGTGTTCATCACGTACGCAGGAAGCGAGCGGCCCAAGGCGATCGTTATTGACGCACGCGTTGACGGATTCAATGTTGTTGGAGACCAGATACTGGTCGCCCGTCGTCCTATGGAAACCTATTTCGAGGAAACACCTGGAGGCAAGGTGCTGAAATACCGCATGCTCTCCACTTGCGAGCACTGGTCCATAAACACCTCTACGCATGACGTAAAAAAGACTCGAGAAACCGGTGGGCTGCGGTGCAAGTAGTGGAGAGGCTTAACCTTTCATTGCGGCCGACCTGCGCCAGCTTCGCTGGCTGGTCGGCTGAATTCCAGTTAGTCCGCACCACCGGAGAGCCGACATACCGTGGACCCAGATCTCAATCCGCCAACCTCTGAGCTTCTTGAGGAGAATGAAGCTCAGTGGCGGGAGCTCGCAACGATGGTTGAGGAAGTAATCCAAGAACTTGTGCCCATCAATGCAGGTTGCACTGTTTGCGGCGACCGATTCCGAAGCTTTGTGGTTGATGTCATTGTCCAAGACTGCCGCGTACTTACTTATGCTGGTGGCGTGGACCTAGCGGTTCGAATCCAGAACCAGCTACGCCGCGTCGAGAGTTTCGGCTGGTCGGTTCACTTGTGGGTTCAACCGGTAGCAGAAGATCTCGAACTTGATTTCGGCGTTTGGCTTGAGATCGACAGGTTGAGCATCACGGAGTTCATGGGGAAGCGGGACAAAATGATGTTTCCCACATTCACCGCGTTCAAAGCTGCATGTTGGGGCTAGTGGCTATGACTCCATCGATCCAAGCGCCTAACCTTTTGCTGCATCGGACGGCTTCGCCGCCCGCTGAGCGCAAACGCTAAGCCGCATGAACGACCGCCTGCTGGTTATCGTTGCTCTTCTTGCAACTGCGTTGCTCGCTGCCTGTGATGCGCGGCTGGACGACCTGATGCTGTCCGTCGCCAGCGACGGCGGCGGCGTCGGCCCGCATTTCGATTCCTACGACGTCTTCCTGATC
>NZ_JBGCUM010000123.1:0-2742 GCF_054177665.1 Roseateles sp. P5_E8
TCCTGAAACCGCATGCATACAAAAAGTATCCTGAAACCGCATGCATACAAAAAGTAGGAGCCCGCAAGGGTGACTGCGTACCTTTTGTATAATGGGTCAGCGACTTACATTCAGTGGCGAGGTTAACCGAATAGGGAAGCCGTAGAGAAATCGAGTCCGAATAGGGCGAATAGTCGCTGGGTGTAGACCCGAAACCAAGTGATCTATCCATGGCCAGGATGAAGGTACCGTAACAGGTGCTGGAGGTCCGAACCGACTAATGTTGCAAAATTAGCGGATGAGCTGTGGATAGGGGTGAAAGGCTAAACAAACTTGGAAATAGCTGGTTCTCTCCGAAAACTATTTAGGTAGTGCCTCAAGTATTACCATCGGGGGTAGAGCACTGTTTAGGCTAGGGGGTCATGGCGACTTACCAAACCTTGGCAAACTCCGAATACCGATGAGTACAGCTTGGGAGACAGAGCACCGGGTGCTAACGTCCGGACTCAAGAGGGAAACAACCCAGACCGCCAGCTAAGGTCCCTAAAATTGGCTAAGTGGGAAACGAAGTGGGAAGGCTAAAACAGTCAGGATGTTGGCTTAGAAGCAGCCATCATTTAAAGAAAGCGTAATAGCTCACTGATCGAGTCGTCCTGCGCGGAAGATGTAACGGGGCTAAGCCAGTTACCGAAGCTGCGGATGTGCAATTTATTGCACGTGGTAGGAGAGCGTTCTGTAAGCCTGTGAAGGTGGGTTGTGAAGCCTGCTGGAGGTATCAGAAGTGCGAATGCTGACATGAGTAGCGTTAAAGGGGGTGAAAAGCCCCCTCGCCGAAAGCGCAAGGTTTCCTACGCAACGTTCATCGGCGTAGGGTGAGTCGGCCCCTAAGGCGAGGCAGAGATGCGTAGCTGATGGGAAACAGGTCAATATTCCTGTACCGATCAATAGTGCGATGTGGGGACGGAGAAGGTTAGCTCAGCCAACTGTTGGATATGTTGGTTCAAGCGTGTAGTCGTGCCCCTTAGGCAAATCCGGGGGGATTAGATGAGGCGTGATAACGAGTCTGCTTGCAGACGAAGTGAGTGATACCCTGCTTCCAAGAAAAGCCACTAAGCTTCAGCTATTGACGACCGTACCGCAAACCGACACTGGTGCGCGAGATGAGTATTCTAAGGCGCTTGAGAGAACTCTGGAGAAGGAACTCGGCAAATTGACACCGTAACTTCGGAAGAAGGTGTGCCTTTATTAGGTGATCCATTTACTTGGTGAGCCGAATGAGGCCGCAGAGAATCGGTGGCTGCAACTGTTTATTAAAAACACAGCACTCTGCAAAGACGAAAGTCGACGTATAGGGTGTGACTCCTGCCCGGTGCTGGAAGATTAAATGATGGGGTGCAAGCTCTTGACTGAAGTCCCAGTAAACGGCGGCCGTAACTATAACGGTCCTAAGGTAGCGAAATTCCTTGTCGGGTAAGTTCCGACCTGCACGAATGGAGTAATGATGGCCACACTGTCTCCTCCAGAGACTCAGCGAAGTTGAAATGTTTGTGATGATGCAATCTCCCCGCGGAAAGACGGAAAGACCCCATGAACCTTTACTGTAGCTTTACATTGGACTTTGAACAGATCTGTGTAGGATAGGTGGGAGGCTTTGAAGTAGGGACGCTAGTTTCTATGGAGCCAACGTTGAAATACCACCCTGGTGTGTTTGAGGTTCTAACCTTGTCCCGTTATCCGGGATGGGGACAGTGTATGGTGGGCAGTTTGACTGGGGCGGTCTCCTCCCAAAGTGTAACGGAGGAGTTCGAAGGTACGCTAGATACGGTCGGAAATCGTGTCGATAGTGCATTGGCATAAGCGTGCTTGACTGCGAGACTGACAAGTCGAGCAGGTACGAAAGTAGGACAAAGTGATCCGGTGGTTCTGTATGGAAGGGCCATCGCTCAACGGATAAAAGGTACTCTGGGGATAACAGGCTGATACCGCCCAAGAGTTCATATCGACGGCGGTGTTTGGCACCTCGATGTCGGCTCATCTCATCCTGGGGCTGTAGCCGGTCCCAAGGGTATGGCTGTTCGCCATTTAAAGAGGTACGTGAGCTGGGTTTAAAACGTCGTGAGACAGTTTGGTCCCTATCTTCCGTGGGCGCTGCAAGATTGAGAGAGCCTGCTCCTAGTACGAGAGGACCGGAGTGGACGCACCTCTGGTGTATCGGTTGTCACGCCAGTGGCATTGCCGAGTAGCTAAGTGCGGAAGAGATAACCGCTGAAAGCATCTAAGCGGGAAACTCGTCTCAAGATGAGTCTTGCCGGGGCCTAGAGCCCCCTGAAGGGTCGTTCGAGACCAGGACGTTGATAGGCTGGGTGTGGAAGCGCAGTAATGCGTTAAGCTAACCAGTACTAATTGCCCGTGAGGCTTGACCCTATAACTTTGATAGTCTGTGCTACAGCACACGCTTCAAGGTGAGTGTTCAAGTTATGTCGTTCTTCGAAGCTACGAAGACGCAATCAAATTAAGCTGATTCCGCTGCAAGTTGACACTTGCGGTGTGCAGATTGGATAACACCAAGCTCTGCTGACTCTACCAATTGGGTTTGTTGACCTCGTCAACAGACCAACCAGTCAAGCCTGACGACCATAGCGACTTGGTCCCACTCCTTCCCATCCCGAACAGGACAGTGAAACGAGTCAGCGCCGATGATAGTGCGGATTCCCGTGTGAAAGTAGGTCATCGTCAGGCTAGTTATTAAAGCCAACCCCCACT
>NZ_JBGCUM010000124.1:0-2713 GCF_054177665.1 Roseateles sp. P5_E8
CGCGGTGTAGTGCTCGACGCTGACGCGAATGACGCCTTCGAGCGGCGAGCTCAGCGTCACGGTCAGCGTGGGGCCTTGCAGCGTGTCGCCACGGTGCTTGATGGGGCGGGTCGTGGCGAGCACGACGAGGCGGTCTTCGTGGACTTCGATCGCGTAGGCCTCGGCCGCGTAGTGCGCGGCGACGCCCGGCTGAAGCATCCACTGTCCGTCAGTGAACTTCATGGGAGATTGGTTCCTTGGCTACGGCCTTGTTGATGGAACTCGGCGACGGCGGGCTTTGCGCGTCATGCGACTTGGTTCGCGCGGCCACTCTTTTGCTTTACTTCGTCCATCGATCAAATTAACATTGGTAAGACCACGATTGGAACACAGCAATCCTGGTCCGACCAGATGACAACACAGAACAAGTCCTTGCGAAGCGAACCGATTGGCAGTCAACAGCTGATGAAGACCGTCAACCGCATGGCGTTGGTGCGGCAGACCTGCGCCACTCCGGGGGCATCGCGAGCGGATTTGGCTGACGCCGTGGGCGTCACGAGATCCACGGTGAGCTTGCTGGTTCGCGAACTGCTTGCCGAAGGCTGGTTGGTGGAGCGTGACATCGTCGCGACGGGCGACATGGGCCGCCGCCCGACCCCCCTGTTTGTTGATGACACACGCCTGCTTCTGATTGGCGTCGAGGTCGGCATCGATTCGATGCGAATCGTTGTCACGTCATTGACGGGAGAGGTGCGGGCCTGCGTCACCACTGCCCATGGGGTCGACCGCTCGGTCAACGCCTGTGTCGTCAGCCTGGCCAAGGCGTTGCAGGACCTGCAAGGGCAATTCGGCATCAACCAGAAGTTGCTTGGGGTTGGTGTCGGCCTGCCGGGTGGCGTCAACGAAACGCGCGGGGTCGTCCAATTCGCGCCGAATCTGGGCTGGCGAGACGTGCCCTTCGCCAGGCTCTTGAGTGACGCATTGCAAACCACATGGCTCGCCGACGTTCCACTGTTCATTCAGAACGAAGCCGACACCGCCGCCCTGGGAGAACTGGAATTCAACGCCACGCCAGACTCGGATCCTCTGATCTATGTCTCCATCAACCACGGCCTGGGTGCTGGCGTCATCGTGGGCGACCGGCTGCTCACCGGCAGCCGCGGCTATGCGGGCGAAGTAGGTCATATGGTGCTGCAACTCAACGGACCTCGCTGTTCTTGCGGCCGACGCGGTTGCGCGGAAGCCTTGATTGCTACGCGCGCCATCCAACGCGGCACCGCCAATACGGCCACTCAAGGAACGATCGCCGAGGTGCGCGAGCACCTTGCTGTCGAGGATGGGGAAACGCTCAAGGCCGTGACGTCCGCAGGACACCATCTAGGCATGCTGCTCCTGAACCTGTCGACCGCCTACGACCCGGGCTGCATCGTTCTCGGCGGCTCGGTCGTTGAATTGGGCGATCCATTTCTGCAACCCGCCATGGCGGCGCTGGAGGCGCATATCGCCACAGGCGTCTCCTCCGGGCCGGCGATTCGGACCTCCCGATTCGGCGCCAATGCGGTCGCCATTGGCGCTGCCGCACTGGTTCGCTACCGCCTGACACGCCCCGCCCTTCCATCGACCACTGGCGGCAGGGCCGCCGCGAACGTCTAGGAGATCTGAATGTATCTGGGCATCGACTTGGGCACTTCCGAAGTGAAGTTGCTGCTGCTGGACAGCACCGGTCGAATTGTTGGCACCGCGAGCAGCGCGCTGCGGCTGTTCAACTCCGAGCCACTGTGGTCGGAGCAGAACCCAGCCGACTGGTGGAGCGCCACCGGAACGGCCATCAACGAACTGCGTACCGCCCATCCCGCCGAATTCGCCGCCGTGCGAGCCATCGGCCTGTCAGGGCAGATGCATGGCGCCGTGCTGCTTGACGAGACGGACAAGGTCCTGCGGCCCGCCATCCTGTGGAACGACGGCCGCAGCCATGCCGAGTGCGCCGAGTTGGAAGCGGCCGCGCCGCGCCTGCACGACATCGCGGGCAATCTCGCCATGCCGGGCTTTACCGCACCCAAATTGCTGTGGGTAAGAAAGCATGAGCCCGACGTTTTCGCTCGTCTGAAGACGGTTCTGTTGCCCAAGGATTGGCTGCGCCTGCAGCTGTGCGGGGAGAAGGTTTCCGACCCTTCCGACGCCGCAGGCACGCTGTGGCTGGACGTGGCGCGCCGCGATTGGTCGGATGAACTGCTGGCCGCCACGGGCCTGTCGCGCGCGCACATGCCCCGTCTCGTGGAGGCCAACCAACCCAGCGGGGTTCTCAAGCCCGAAGTTGCCCGCGCCTGGGGCCTCAATGCCGAAGTCGTCATTGCCGGTGGTGCGGGCGACAACGCCGCGAGCGCCATCGGTATCGGCGCCACGCAGCCCGGCGACGGCTTCATTTCGCTCGGCACCTCGGGCGTGCTCTTCGTCGTCAATGATCGCTACCGCCCCAACCCGGGTTCTGCGGTGCACGCCTTCTGCCATGCGCTGCCGCAGCGCTGGCACCAGATGAGCGTGATGCTGTCGGCCGCGAGTTGCCTGCGCTGGTTCTGCCAGATCGTCGGCAGCAACGAAGCCACCTTGCTGGCTGAACTCGAATCGAATGAGAGCGCCGTCCTCAATGACGAAGCGCCTACGTTTCTGCCCTACCTCGCCGGCGAACGCACGCCTCACAACGATCCATTTGCGCCCGGCCTCCTCTATGGACTGA